>JBFWRA010000370.1:0-5290 GCA_050249155.1 Isosphaeraceae bacterium
GACCGGTCCGGAGGCCGGTCGCCGCCCGGCCTTCGCCGCCCTCGCCCTCGATGGCGGCGGAAGCCCACACACCCAGGCCCGTCGAGCCCAGGCGCAGGCCCACCTGGGGCGAGGTCGCGGCGCTCGCGAGTTCACGATCCGGTGAAAGGAAGGTCGCGGCGGTCGACCCGGACACCCGACCCACCCGCCTGGTTCGACAGGAGCCCCTGGACCTGTCGCGGCCTCGGACGGAAGTCGAGCCGACCTGCGACTACGACTCCCGCCTGCGCCGGGTTCTCGATTTTCAACTGCCGGACGTCAACGGCAAGCCCACGCGCTTCCGGGACTTCGACGCGGATCTGATCCTTCTGGATTTCTGGGGCACCTGGTGTCAGCCTTGTGTGAGGTCGATTCCCCACCTTGTCGACCTGCAAAAGAAACTGGGCGGGAAGACGCTCGTGGTGGTGGGGATCGCCTGCGAGCAGGACGCTCCTGGGCAGTCCGCGGCCAGGGTGGCGAAGGTCGCCGAGCGGCTGAAGGTGAACTATCCCCTCTTGCTGAGCCGCAACGACGGGTCTTGCCCCCTTCAGGAGGCCCTGCACGTCCAGGCGTTCCCGACGATGATCCTTCTGGACCGCGAGGGCAGGCTTCTTTGGCGCGACCAGGGAGCCACTCCGGCGACCCTTTCCAGGCTGGACCGGATGATCTCCGTGGCGACCCAGGTGGACGGCTCGAAGGTTCGGCGTTGAGGCGTCCGGCTCCGTTTGGGGCTCAGGAGAGCCCCACGACGTTGCCGGCCTCGTCGACGTCGATCCGTTCGGCGGCGGGACGCTCGGGAAGTCCTGGCATCCGGACGATCTCACCGGTCAAGGCGACCAGGAACCCGGCCCCGGCGGCGATCTCCACGTCGCGGACGGTGAGGGTGAAGCCGCGGGGGCGTCCGCGGAGCTTGGGATTGTCCGAGAGCGAATCCTGCGTCTTGGCCATGCAGATCGGCAACCCGCCGTGGCCGATCTTTCGGGCCTTCTTGAGCTTGGACTCGGCCGAGGGTTGCAGGATCACGCCGTCGGCGCCGTAGATCGCGGTGGCGATCCGCTCGATCTTCTTCTCGGCGGAGAGGTTCAGCGGGTAGAGGGGGGTGTAAGGGGTCTCGGGCCGCGCCGCGGCCTCGACGACGTGTTCCGCCAGTTCGATGGCTCCCGCACCCCCCGCGCCAAAGACGTCGGCCGTGGCGCAGGGGACCTGCCTCGCGACGCAAAACGCGTGGACGACGGCCAGTTCGTCGGTCGTGTCGGCCGGGAACTTGTTGATCGCCACGAGGACGGGCTTGCCGAACCGCGACGCGCCGTCCAGGTGCGCGGCGAGGTTCTCCAGCCCGCGCTCCACGGCCTCGGGGTTTGGCGTGGTGAGGGCGTCCAGCGCGACTCCGCCGTGCATCTTCAGGGCGCGAATCGTCGCCACGATCACGACCGCCGCGGGGTTCAGGCCGGCGGACCGGCACTTGAGGTCGAAGAACTTCTCACCCCCAAGATCAAAGGCGAACCCCGCCTCGGTCACGGCGTAATCGCCGTGGGCCAGGGCCATCCTCGTCGCGAGGACCGAGTTGCAGCCGTGCGCGATGTTCGCGAACGGCCCGCCGTGGATGAAGGCGGGAACGCCCTCGCGGGATTGCACGAGGTTCGGGTGAATGGCTTCGTTCAGAATCGCCATCATCGCGCCGGTGACCTTGAGGTCGGCCGCGGTGATGGGGTCGCCTCCCGCGGAGTAGCCGACGAGGATGCGGTCGAGCCGGGCGCGGAGGTCGGCTCGCGAGTCGGCCAGGCAGAGGATCGCCATGACCTCGCTGGCGGCGGTGATGTCGAAGCCCGACTCCCGGGCGGGTCCCTCGGTCGGCCCTCCCAGGCCCGTGACGTTCCGTCGCAAAGCCCGATCATTCATGTCCAGCACGCGCTTCCAGAGGACGCGCCGAGGGTCGAGGTCTCCGTCGCGGAAGTGCAGGCGGTTGTCGATCGTCGCGGCCAGGAGGTTGTGGGCGGCGGTGATCGCGTGGAAGTCGCCGGTGAACTGGAGGTTGATCTGGTTGGAAGGCTCGACCCGACTGGCCCCGCCGCCGGTCGCTCCTCCTTTCCTGCCGAAGACCGGCCCCATCGACGGCTGCCTCAGGGCGAGGACCGGACGTTTTCCCAATCGCTTCAGACCCTGGGCGAGCCCAATGGAGGTCGTCGTCTTGCCTTCGCCGGCGGGAGTCGGCGTGATCGCCGAGACGAGAATCAGCTTCCCAGGCGGCCGGGCGCCGCTCGCCCTCTCAATCGCCTCGATGCGGATCTTGGCCTTGTCGCGACCGAACGGTTCCAGGAATTCTGGCGCGATTCCGAGGTCTCCGGCGACGTCGGTGATCGGGCGGAGGGTGAACGGGGCGTCGGGCGTCGGCATGGGGAGAAAGACCTCGTCGGTTCAGCGGTCAGGACCCGCCCCGACGTCCTCGACGGGGCCGGGCGGGGAATCGTGGGTGGAGAGCGACGTCGGTTCGATCGGGTCGGCCCAATGGTCGAAGTGCATGAAAACGACCCGGGAGTATTGCCAGATCCACGGGATGAGGGGAATCGTCAACGCCCACGCCAGAAGGACCAGGCGAAACAGCGTCCACCGGCCCGGCAGGACGAGCCACTCGATCGCGGTCAGCAGCGTGATGAGCGGGATGGCCATCGCGTAGCTGACGTACATCGCCCCGGTGAAGTAACCGGGGTCCCCTCGATCGAACCGTAGGGCGCAGACCGGGCACTGGTCGTTCATCGTGAACAGGGCCCGGAAGACCCGCCCCTCCCGGCAAACCGGGCAGCGACGCTCCGCGATCGAACGGAGAATGGAGCGGCGACGGGACGCGATGGCCGGGCCTCCGGACATGACTGGGTCACTCGCCAACGTACTTCTTGATCCAACCGAGCACCTCGTTCCACCAGACGACCCGGTTGGCCGGCTTGAGGATCCAGTGCCCCTCGTCGGGAAAGAGCACATAACGGCTCGGCACGCCTCGCCTTCGCAGCGACGTGAACATGCCCATGCCCTGGCCTTCCGAGACCCGATAGTCGAGCGCTCCGTGGATCACCAGGGTCGGCGTTTTGAAGTTCTTGACGTAACCGCTGGGGGAGCGCTCCCGGTAGTGCTCGGGCCGTTCCCAGGGAGGGCCGCCGAACTCCCATTCGGGGAACCACAACTCCTCGGTCGTGCCGTACTTGCTGGTCAGGTCGAACACCCCGGCGTGCGAGACCAACGCCTTGAACCGGTCGGTGTGCCCGGCGATCCAGTTGACCATGAACCCGCCGTACGACCCGCCCGCCGCCGCGACCCTGTCACCGTCGAGGAAGGGGTACGACCTCAGCGCGTGGTCGAGCCCTTTCATGAGGTCCTCATAGACCCGGCCGGTCCAGTCGCCGCTGATCTGGTCGGTGAACTTCTGGCCGTAGCCGGTCGAGCCTCTCGGGTTGATCGCGACGACGGCGAATCCTGGCGAGGCGAACATGGCGTAGTTCCATCGGGCGTGCCACTCGTCGTGCCACGCTCCTTGAGGACCGCCATGGATGAGGAAGACCACCGGGTACTTCCTGGACGGGTCGAAGCCGGGGGGCCTGATCAGCCAACCGGCGACCTTGTCGCCGTCGGCCCCCTCGAAGACGAAGCCCTCCGCCTTGGAAACGTCCAGCGAGGCGAGCAGGGGGCCGTTATGGTCGGTCAGTTGGGTCACGGTGGAGCCGTCGACGCGGTAAAGCTCGGCCGGTCGCGCGGCGTCGCTCTTGACCACGACGATCTGTCTCGATCCGGGAATGGGAACCACCGCGCCGCAGGAGCCCTTGAGGTTCCCGTGCAGCGACTTGACCTCCCCCTCGGCCTTGGTCGCCGAGAACTCGACCGGCGTGACCAAACCGAGCCGGTCCACCGTGGCCCAGATCGAGAGCGAGTCCGCGGACCACGCGAACGAGCCCACCGGCTTGTTGAGAAAGGCGCTGACACGGTCGTTCACCTTCCCGGTCGCCCGGTCCCTGATCTTCAACGCCCAGAGGTCGGACTCGAACCCCGCCCGCTCCTGGCTCAGGTAGGCGATCGACTTCCCGTCCGGGGAATAGGCCGGCTGTGCGTCGGCTCCGAGGTTCTCCGCGGTCAGATTCCTCGGCTGGCCTCCCTCGACGGGGACGACCCAGACGTCGGTGTTCGTGCTCCAGGCCAGGTCCTTGAGCGGTTCCGCGGTGAAGGCGAGTTCCTTTCCGTCGGCCGACCAGGCGTAGTCGGTCGAGCCGCCGAACGGGGCGGGGGGGGTGTTGACCTCCAGGTTCGGCGTCAGGTCCCAGGCCTCGCCGGTCGTCGCGTCACAGACGAACAGGTGAGAGCGCTTGCCCTCGTCCCAGGCTTGCCAGTGACGAAACATCAAATCGTCAAAGATGCGAACCTTGCTCTTGGACGCCTCTTTCTCCTTGTCCTTCGCGGCGGTTTCCTCGGGGGTCTTCCCGGGATAAACCTCGGCGACGAAGGCGAGCTTGTCCCCCTGTCGTGACCACAGCGGCCCGGAGACGTCGATCGGAAGCTGGGTGAGCTGCCTGGCTTCCCCTCCGGAGATGGGCAAAAGCCAGATCTGGGAGGAGCCCGAACGCGCCGAGACGAACGCGATGGTTTTTCCGTCGGGGCTCCAACGCGGGTGGTCGTTCGGGCCGGGAGCGGTGGTCAGGCGTCGGGGAGCGCCGCCGGCCACAGGCACCAGCCAGAGGCCACTGTTGGACTTGTTCGCCTCGCGGTCCACCTCCGAGACGACGTAAACGACCAGTGAACCGTCGGGGGAGACCTGGGGGTCGGAGACGCCTCGCACGGCGAGCAGGTCGTCCACGGTCATCGGTCGGGCGGCGGGGGCCTGGGTGGTCATCAGGACGGCCAGTGGAAGATTCCAAAGAACATTCATTCGTTTTGATTCCGTGTGGTGGTCTGGGTGGGGTTCGCGTCAGACGCCCGGCATCGCCTTCTTCAAGGGACGGAGGAGGGCGAACAGCACGAGGGCCATCACCGCCGCGAACGTCGCCAGGACGAACCAGAAGCTCGAATGCGACCAGCGAGTCCAGTAGATCCCGATCATGGTGAGTTTGTTTCCGATGGCGGTGGCGACGAACCAGCCACCCATCAACAGCCCGCGCATCCGGGCGGGGGCGACCTTCGAGTCCAGCGACAGCCCCATCGGGCTGAGCATCAGCTCGCCATGGGAGAGCACGCCGTACGCCCCGATGATCCACCTGGGGGAGACCTTCCCGACGTCTCCGCCGCTGAGCCCGCC
>JBFWRA010000371.1:0-5286 GCA_050249155.1 Isosphaeraceae bacterium
TCCGATCTCTCCTGGCAGGCCCGCGCGTTCTCCCTGGCCTTGCCGAGCATCGACAGGATCGAGTGCGGGTTCTGGCCGTCGAACGTGAGAAACCTCAGCACGCCGTCGCGGTAGGCTTCGATCGAGCCGCCCCGCGTCTCGCTCCCGCGGGAGCGGTCGAACGCGTCCCGGCAGGCCAGGATCATCACGACGCTCTCGGTGGGCCCGAGATACCCGTCCGGCCTGGCGAAACCGGAGGCGTCCAGCTCAAGGTGGAAGCCCACGTCCAGCAGTCGCGCGACGTTCTCCGCGCGTTCAACGTAGCGGGCGATCCAGTAGAGGTTCTCGGCGACCCGGCTGAGCATCGTCGGTCAGCCCCCCTCGCCACCGCCCGCGGCCGTGACGCCGCGCGGCGATTGAGTCGAACCCTGGAGGACCCAGGTGTCCTTGGTCCCCCCGCCCTGTGAACTGTTCACCACCAGGCTCCCCTTTCGCAGGGCGACGCGCGTCAGGCCGCCGGCCATGACCTTGATCTCCTCGCCGTAGAGGATGAACGGTCGCAGGTCGATATGTCGCCCCTCGATCCGCTCCTCGTCGACGAGCGTCGGGTGCTGGCTTAGCGTGATGGTCGGCTGGGCGATGTAGGCCCTGGGATTGGACACGATCTTGCGACGAAACTCCTCGCGCTCCTCGGCGGTGGAGGCCGGCCCGATCAGCATGCCGTAGCCTCCCGAGGCGTCGACCGCCTTGACGACCAACTTGTCCAGGTTCGCGAGGATATGATCGCGGTGCGAGGGGATCAGAGGGCGGAAGGTCTCGACGTTGTTGAGAATCGGGTCTTCCTTCAGGTAATAGCGGATCACGTCTGGCACGAACGGATAGATCCCCTTGTCGTCGGCAACGCCGGTGCCCAGCGCGTTGGCCAGGCCGAGCCGGCCGGCCCTGTGCGCCCCGACCAGGCCGGGGACTCCCAGGTGACTATCGCGGCGGAAGGTCAAGGGATCGAGGAAGTCGTCGTCGATCCTTCGATAGATCACGTCCACCTTCCTCGGCCCGCGGATCGTTCTCATGTAGATCTGGCCGCCGTCGAGGAAGAGGTCCCGACCCTCGACCAGTTCGACCCCCATTTGCCGGGCGAGGTACGTGTGCTCATAGTAGGCTGAGTTGTAGACCCCGGGAGTGAGCACCACCACCACGGGATCGTCGGCCGCCTCCGGCGGCGCGATGTGCCGGAGCATCGCCAGCAGGTTCGTGGCGTAGTCGTCCGTCGGACGGACGTTGTAGTCCTCGAAAAGGACCGGGAAGACCTGCTTCATCATCTGCCGGTTCTTCAAGACGTAGCTCACCCCCGAGGGCGTTCTGCCGTTGTCCTCCAAAACCAGATATTCCCCGTCGGCGTCGCGGATCAGGTCGATCCCGGAGACGTGCAGGTAGATCTCTCGCGGGACCCGGAGGCCGACGCACTCGCGACGATAACCGGAGGCTCCCAGGACCAGTTCCGGAGGAACGACCCGGTCCCGAAGGATGTGGCGGTCGTGGTACACGTCGTGAATGAAGAGGTTCAACGCGCGGACGCGCTGGACCAGCCCTCGTTCGATCCGGTCCCATTCCCTGGCGGCGATGATCCGAGGGACTGGGTCGAAAGGGATGATCCGTTCGACCCCCTGGTCTCGGCCGTAAACCGTGAAGGTGATCCCCTGATGACGCATCATCGCGTCGGCGGATCGGTGGCGTTGGGCCAGCTCCCGCACGCCGAGCGCTTCGAGCCGCTCCAGCAGTGCGAGGTAGTGGGGACGAACGCGCCCAGGCTCGACGAGCATCTCGTCGAACCCCTTGAGGGCATAGCCGTCGAAAAGCCCGCGCGTAGACTGTTCTGGCATGGGGGTCCGCTCGACCAACCGGGAGGGCGGGTACCCCGTCCCTCGCGACGGGCTTCCGGCGCTCCTGGCCGGGTTCCACAAGGAGAACGGGTCCGGAGAGATTGAGGATCGCTCGACGCGAACCGGAAAGCAATCCGCGAACCATGCGGTCCCAATGTTCGCAAGAGAGGAATATACCACGGTTTCGAGCCGTCGCGAAAGGTCCCTCGTCGGCGAGTCACGCACACAAATGAGGCAATGGAACGCGCCTTTCGCTCAAGAACCAGGCGGCTCTTACCAGGTGCGCCACGATACGACGGCCGCTCCGCATCGCGAGCCCACCCATAAAAATTTTCGAGTCCCAAAGAATTACGGGACCGAACCAGGAGAATCATCGCTCTTTAAATTTTTTGGTTTTTTTTCTTGCCAGATGACGTCCGCGCGTAATAACTTCGAAACGCCACCGCCAACGTGGTTGGTTCGTGACTCAAGTCGGCGGGACTCGCCGCCCGAATGTGGCGAGTCAACCCGTGGGCACGCGGGTGCTCCGCTCACCGCGCCATTGATCGTCTTGGGAAGGGAGAGTGAATGACTCGTCGCATGTCGTTGTTGATGATGAACGTGTTGATGTTTGGCGTCCTCACGTTCGTGGGATGTGGTGGTGGTGGCGCGACCACGGGAGCCGCACCCGAGGCGCATGATTCGGACCCCACCGCGGGTCACATGGTCCACCCCGCCGGAGGTCCGGATTCGCCCGAGGCCAAGAAAGCGGCGGAATCTCCCGCGAAGTAGGGCGGGCGCACCAAGGGCGTCGCTCCATCCCTCGGCATTGGCACTCGCTTCGTCCCATCTCGCGTCGGATATCCGTGAAACATCCCGTCTCCGGCTCTAGATTGGACCGCCAAATTGACGGGTCGCCGTCGATCCGTCCTTTCCTCCCGCTTTGACTGAACACTCCCCCCTCGATCCATCCATCCTTTTTTCGAGGAACTGGAGACTTCTTCATGAGCAAGTCCTCTCGCGGTTTCACACTGATCGAATTGTTGGTCGTCATCGCGATTATCGCGGTGCTCATCGCCTTGCTTTTGCCCGCCGTGCAGAGCGCGCGTGAGGCCGCCCGAAGAGCCCAATGCACCAACAACCTGAAGCAGATCGGCCTGGCGGTGCACAACTACGAGAGCTCCAACGGTTGCTTCCCGCCGTCGGCTCTGTTCCCGTCCCCCCTGGACAGTTGGGGATGGGCCCCTTCCGGCCAGCTCGCGATCCTTCAGTACATCGAGCAGGGCTCGATGTTCAACGCCTACAACTCGGGCGCGGTGCATCCCAACGCCTCGGGTGCGGGGCTGTACAACATGAACTTGACGGTCTTCAACACGCAGATCGGCTCGTTCCTCTGCCCGTCCGACCCGGTCCTGGTTCGCGTCTCCCAGTGTAGCTACGTGGGCAACGCCGCCGGGCCCTTCGCGATCTCCGGCTACAGTGGGACGTTCGTTCCCAGCGGAACCTCCTGGCCGGAAGGAAATCCCAGCCCCGGCGCAAGGACCACGGGTGTTTTGAAGATCTCCGGCATCATCGACGGCACCAGCAACACCGCCCTCTTCAGCGAGAAGCTGACCGCGCACAACAACGTCGGAAACGTCCGGGCGGGGAATTCCAACCCGAACGACCAGCGGCGGGTCTGGTTCCGTACGCCGGCCCCGGGGAGAGCCGCCGCAGCTCAGACCGTCGCCGCGATTCAGACCATGCTGGGCAACTGCCGGGCGATCACGCCGACCACCGCGGCGACCGGTTCCGCCAGCGAAGCCTCGGGTTGGTTCCGCGCTTATCCCGCTTACGCCAACTACGGGGTCTACCATCATACGGGAACCCCGAACTCGCGCAATTGCGGGGCGAATTTCATCGCCACGTGGGGTCAGGATTTCTGGGGCACATCCAACGCCTCAAGCCTGCACCCCGGTGGTGTGAACGTCGCGATGTCGGACGGGTCGGTGCGCTTCATCAAGGATACCGTGAGCCAGCAGACCTGGTGGGCGCTGGGAACACGGGCCGGCGGCGAAGTCATTAGCGCCGATTCCTACTGAGCCTCGGTCGCTCAAGAATCGAGAATCCAAAGGACGCCCTGGCGGGTCGAACGACCCGCCAGGGCGTTTGTTCGTTTTGCGAGACGAGGGACCACGTCGTCGCGTGACAAGCGCGGTCGCTTCTGGCTAGAATGAGACCGTTAGTTTTCCAAACTCGAATGAAAGTCGTCAATTAAGCAACTTTCACGGGACGTGAGTCGTCCCTTGATCCGCCCCGGGGTACGCGGAATTCCTCCAGGCGGATGAGGCGTTCAGCGGGCCCGCGTCTCGAGAAGGCTCATGTCAACAGGCTCGGAGCCGAAGACGGTCTGGCGATACCGCCTGGCGATCCTGATCGCGTCGGTCGTGGTTCCACTCCGCGTGGCGTTGGAACCGTGGTTGGGCCCGACTGTACCGCTGGCGGCGTACGTCGGCGCGGTTCTCTACGTGACCTGGCGAGGGGGAACGGGTCCGGGGTTGCTCACCGTGGGTCTCGCCGCGGCCGGCGACCTGGCCTGGAATCACGCTGGGGAAGGGTTGATCTTTCAGTTCCTGACTCGTCGAATTCGCCTGATCGTGCTCGTGGGATGCGCACTGATGGCGTTGCTCGTTGGTCGGATCGTCGATCGAGCCCGCCGCCGAACCGACCTGTCGCCGCACCTGGCTAAAGAGCGCCGGGCCTGGCTTCAGGCGATGTTGCCTCACATTGGCGATCCCGTGATCGCGACCGATGCCGACGGTCAGGTCGTGACGTTGAACCCCGCGGCGGAGGCCCTGAACGGCTGGACCTCGGCGGAGGCGGCTGGCCGCCGGATCTCCGAGGTGGCCCCCGCGGGTGACGGATCGCTTCCCGCGCCGGCGGATCACCTCATGGCGGCGCTGGAGGGCACCCTGACGCCACGTTCCTCGCCGACAGGGCTTCGAAGTCGCTCTGGAGAGACCCGAACCGGGCTGGCGGACGCCTCGATCATTCCAGGGACCGGCGGTTCGATCGCGGGCGCGCTCCTTGTGCTCAGGCCGGCGGAGCCGCTCCGATCCGACCCGGCCGTCCGCGCCGCGTCGGTCGAGGTCGTCTTTCAGGAGCTGATCGACGGGATCGATCAAATCATCTGGACGACGTTCGCGGACGGGACGGTGGAGTTCTGCAATCGACGCGGGCTGGACTACACCGGGCTGACCTTTGAAGATTTGAAAAGGGGCTGGACGCGGATGGTCCACCCGGACGACGCCCCACGAATCTTCGCGCTTCGGGAAAAGAGTAGGGCCTCGGGCGAGAAGTTCGAGTTCGAGTACCGGATCAGGCGGGCGTCCGACTGGGCGTACCGCTGGCATTTAGGCCGGGTTTGGCCACTCCTGGGAGAGCATGGCCAGACGGTCCGTTGGCTCGG
>JBFWRA010000372.1:0-5275 GCA_050249155.1 Isosphaeraceae bacterium
GTTGGGGCCGGTGATATCCAGCACGCGGAGTCTGGGGGTGAACTTGGCGGCTTCCTGGATCCCGTTGAACACCAGCGACCGGGGCTCGACCGCCAGGGCGGGTCCCCGGCTTTGTCGTCGCGAGCGTCTGCGTTGGAGGAACGCCAGCACCTGCACGGTCTTGCCCAGGCCCATGTCGTCGGCGAGGATGCCGCCGAACCCGAATTTCTGAAGGTAGTCCAGCCAGCCCAGTCCCTCGCGCTGGTATGGGCGGAGTTCGCCGTGGAATCCGGCGGGGGCTTCCAGCGCCGCGACTCCATCGAACCGTTGCAGCGACTGGCGGACTTTTTCGAACGACTCGTCGATCTGAACGCCTGGCTGCGCCGCCAGCAGGGCGTCGAGCAGGGCGGCCTGCGCGGTTCCGAACCGGATCTGGCCGTTCTCCTCGGTCCCCAGGTCGACGAGCATCCCATACTTTTTCAGCCAGTCCTCGGGAAGCATTCCCACGGAGCCGTCGCTCAGCGTGATCGTCGACTCGCCTCGCCTGGCGGCGGCCAGCAGGTCGGGCAGGCTGACGGAGGATCCGCCGTAGTCGACCTCGCCGTCCAGTTCGAACCAGTCGATTCCCGTGGTCACGGCCAGTTTGAACTCGCCGGCGGGGCGGATCAGCTTCCCCTCGGCCTCGACGCGCCAGCCGGCCTGGACCAGTTCCCGAGAGACTTGCCCGGCGCGTTTGGCGGGCAGTTCCATGGTGCCGGGATCGACGCGCGGGTCTTTCGACTCGCGGAAGCCCAGTTCGAACAGGAGGACGTCGGCGGCCGACTCGGTCTTCGGGTCGCGCCGGATCACCAGGGCGTGTTCGGTGGAGACCGCCAGCGGGGTGGTCCTTCCCGCGGGGATCACCGCGCCGTCGTAGTCGAACTCCAGGTCGGCCAGGAGCCGGTCGGCCGCCGCTCCCCAGTTTTGTCGGGGGGTCCGCAGGGTCAGGCAGGGGCGCGGGGTGGTGTTGATCTCGTCGAAGAGGAACGAGTCGACCAGTTCGGAAGGGCTGACCCGGGTTTCCGCCAGGATCCGGCTAATCATGACGTCTTGCTGCGGCTCGGCGAAGACGATTTCCTTCTCGTGACGGAGCCGGACGATCCAGGGCATCACCCCGACGTCGTCGAACCGGGCGGCCCGGCCGACGCCCAGCACCAGCAGCCCAGGCACCAGGACCAGCGGTTCGGCCAGGTCCATCCGGTCGGGCTTGGGCTCCCCTCGGCGCAGGACGCCTCGCCAGCTCCAGCGTTTGCCCCCGATCTCGGGGCGGACGTCCAGGCAGAACCGCCAGGGTGGGCCGTCGTCCCAGCGCATGGTGGGGGGCTCGTCCTCCCCTTCGGTTCGTTTCAGCCGGAGCCTGCCGGCGCGGGCGAGTTTCTCGACCAGCCCGGAGCGATCGGCCCGCAGGACATAGCGTCGCGTGCCGCCTCCTTCCGAAGGGCTGGGGGGCAGCGGAGCGCCGCTGAGCAGGGCCGTCGCCGCGGCCAGCGGGGACGTGGACGCCGACGCCGCCGACGCCGCCGAGGGGGTTTGCGCCTCCTCAAGCAGGGCGAGCAGTTCCCGGTCCTCGGGGTCGTACTTGGCCTGAGCCGATTGCGGCGAGTGCCACCAGGGTTTCAGAGGCCCCCAGTCCCCGCCTGGCCGGCGCTGGCGACGCGCCAGGTCGATGACCACCTGATTTTGGTTCAGCGTCGCAGGCACGTCCAGGACGTAGACCAAAAGGCGCTTGGCCCCGCGGTTGACCGCCTTGGCCCCCCTGGCCTTGGCCTCGACGTTCTTTTCCCGGGCCCGGCCTCGCACGGTGCGCGGACCCGCGGGGCCGGAAGGACCACCCGAACCCCCGTTCCAGTGCGAACCCGGACCAGGGCCGGGGCCACCGCCCCCTCTCGCCTGGCGATCCCTGGCCTTGCGATTCTGGGGACCGCGGCCCCGCGGCGGACCGTGACCCTGATTCGGACCTTGCGGCGCTCCCTCAGGCCGCGCGTGGCCCTGATAACCCTGAGCCGGGCGGGGACCGCCGGAAGGGTGCCCCTGGCCTTGACCTGGACCAGGGCGTTGGCCCTGGCCTGGGCCGTTGTGCCCTGGGGGCGCGGGCGCGCCGTTCTCGGCGGGACGTCGGGGCAGGTCGCAGATCATCTGCAAGGGGCGGACCGGCGCTGAGGGGAGCAGGCCTCGGGCGTCCGTCGTGAGCACGGTGGCCCAGAGATGCTTGCAGGGGTCGCCGGTGGGGACGAAGTAGGGGCAGGTGCACGAGACGTGGAGCTTGGTGTTGCGAAGCCGGAGGCGAACCCGGTACTTCGCCGTCCCGCGGACCCGGGCGACGACCTCGCCGGGGTTGGCGCTGGTGATCACCACCCGCCCCTTGGCGAAGTAAGACTGGCCGCGGGCTCGGACCGCGTCACTGAAATCGCGCGAAACTTTCTGGGCGATCCCCATCATGCCGTCCCGAAACGCCGACGAAGGGTCGAGCCATGTTGGTCCGACGGGAGTGGGCCAAGCGGGCCCGAGACGTTCCCCGAGGCCGACCGACGCGCGGTGGGTTCCGGGGTATCGCACTGTCCATGATTCATGTCGAGCTCGATCACGGCCTCAATCCGCTGCGAGACCCACTGGCCACGTTCCCCATCTGGGCCCTCGGGGCCAGCGTTCTCCTTCTCGGCAAGCTTCGGAAGCCAGCGGCGACGACGCTCTCGGCGCGTGGCCGGGTCGTCTCACGCGGAACGCCGCGGGCTGGAGCCGCGTCAGGTCGTACTCCGTCCTTTGAAAACGCCTCTTGACCCAGGCCGACGGGCCTCGGGCCGTTCGTGGCGGATCCGACCTGAGCGATTCTTTGTTCTTTGGGAAGGTCTGGGTTTCTCGTGAGCGACTCCACCCCGTCGGCGGGGAGAACCAGGTTCCCGACTCGACCTCGATCGCACGCGGTGGCTCGGCGTCGACCAGCGCACGTTCGGATACGCGCCAGGCGACCCCGCCCCGGACGGACCGGCTCGATCATCTCATCCGAACGAAACCGTCGCCGCGTTTGGGCCAGGCCCGCGGGAACCACATCCCATCCTGGCCAAGGCGACCCTCAACTCAGCCTCTGAATGACTTGACTGGCACGACCCGACGCCCGCGGATCCGGCTGACTCCGAAAACGCGCCTCGCCTTGACGCTCGCCATCGACGGAGGAGAATTTCCTCGGAAAAAGGACTGATCCCCGCGTGGCGGATCGGATCGCCGGGCGAGTACCGTGGCTTCGAGAGCGCGACGCGTCCGCCGAGATCGATCAGGCCGATCCTGGTCACCCCGCCCTGGAATCGCGCGACGAGCGGACGATCCGTCGCGGGGTCCATCTTGTCGAGGAGGTCCGGGGGATGGGTCGTGACGACGACCTGGGTTTGATCAGCCGCTTCCCGCGGGGCGTCCATCAGCGCGCCCGATGCCGCGGGGTGAAGGGTGGTCTCCGGTCCCTCGACGCCTACTAACTTAACAGGTGTCGCGTCGTTCGCCAACTGGGCAACGCCGACGATCTGGCCAATCCTCGAAATCGCGTCGTCGCGGGTCCACGCCGGTCCCTGGCTTCCGCGACGAGTTCTCGTTTCCGACCCGGCCGCCCGACCGCGCGCCGCGTCGGTCGGGGCGTGCCAGACCGGCGCGGGGCGTGATCGGTCGATCGGGGTCGTCGCGGGTTCCATCGGCTCACCACGTCGGTTCGAGACGAATCCGTCGAAAATCAACCTTCGCTCACACGTCGAGGTTCTTGACCTCCAGCGCGTGTTTCTCGATAAACTCGCGGCGCGGTTCGACGTCGTCCCCCATCAGGGTGGTGAACAGGTCGTTGGCGGCGGCGGCGTCCTCGAGCCGGACCTGAAGCAGGGTCCGCCGGGTTGGATCCATCGTGGTCTCCCAGAGTTGCTCGGCGTCCATTTCCCCGAGGCCCTTGAAACGGGTGATCTTGATCCCCTTCTCCCCGATCTGTCGGACCTTGGCCACGAGTTCCCGAAGGTCCCCCAGGGGTTGCTCCTCGCCTTCGCGAGCGAGAATGAACCGGGGAGGGGGGTCGTCGCCGGTCACCTCGACGGGCAAGAGGACGTCGGCCCGAAGGTGGAACTCGTCCCGGAGCCTGGCCAGGGCCTTGTTCAGGGAACGGACCTCGTACAGTTCGGTGAGGCCGACCAGCGCGGGGGGTTCGGCCTCGGGGCCGCCGGTCCCTGGCTCGTCGGGCTGCTCCTCCGCGGCGGAGGGGGGGGATTCCGGCGTTTGCGCCTGGCGGTACGACTCGAGTTCCTCGGCCGAGTAGATCCAGCGTTCGGTGGAGCCGTCCTTGACGTGATAAAGCGGCAGCATGCCGTCGAGCCTCGGGTCGTCGGGGGAATGCGCCAGCTTCAGGAATTCCCGAAGCGGGAGGTTGCGGCGGCCGAAGGTTCGCAGGGCGTGGTCGACGCTGGTCACCACCTCGTGCAGCGTCCTGAGGCGATCGCCTCCCCAGCTCTCGGCGGAGTCCGCGCCCTCGGCGTGGGCCGGCCAGAGCCGCGCGTTCTCCAGCCCACGGTCCACGAGGATGGCCTGCATCGCCGTGTCGGTCTGGACGTAGCGATGGTCCTTCTTGTCGCTGATCAGGTAAAGCGGAGGCTGCGCGACGTAAAGGTGCCCTTCCGCCACCAGCCTGGGCATCTGCCGGAAGAAGAAGGTCATCAGAAGCGTGCGGATGTGCGAGCCGTCGACGTCGGCGTCGCTCATCATCACGACCTTGCCGTAGCGCCGTTTGCCAGGGTCTTCCTCCTCGCCGATCCCGTTGCCCACCGCCGTGATGATGTTCCGGACCTCCTCGTTGCCCAGGACCCGGTCCAGCCGGGCGCGCTCGACGTTGAGGATCTTGCCGCGCAGAGGAAGGATCGCCTGGTAGAGCCGGTCGCGACCCCCCTCGGCGGTCCCGCCGGCGCTGTCGCCCTCGTCCAGGAACAGTTCGCTGGAGTCCTGGTCGTGCGTGGTGCAGTCCATCAGCTTGCCGGGCAGGCCGCCGCCGGAAAGCACCCCCTTGCGGTTGCGGACCAGCTCGCGGGCTTTTCGGGCCGCCTCGCGCGCCTCGGCGGCGAGCTGCGCCTTGGCGATCACCTTCTTGGCGGCCTGGGGGTTGTTCTCCAGGAATTCCGCCAACTTGTCGTTGACGACCTTGGCCACGACCCCCTCGACCTCGCCGTTGCCCAGCTTGGTCTTGGTCTGGCCCTCGAACTGTGGGTCGGGGACGCGGACGCTCACGATCGCCGCCAGTCCC
>JBFWRA010000373.1:0-5263 GCA_050249155.1 Isosphaeraceae bacterium
GAGGACGTGTTCTCGATCAAGGGACGAGGAACGGTGGGCACCGGCCGGATCGAGCGCGGAATGATCAAGGTCGGCGAGGCGGTCGAGATCGTCGGCTTCAACGCCAACAAGAACTCGGTCGTGACCGGCGTGGAAATGTTCCAGAAGACCCTGGACCAGGGGCAGGCTGGGGACAACGTCGGCATCCTCCTGCGAGGCGTGGAAAAGAACGACCTGGAACGCGGTCAGGTGGTCTGCAAGCCTGGCTCGATCACGCCGCACACGAAGTTCGAGGCGGAGGTGTACGTGCTCTCGAAGGACGAGGGGGGCCGACACACCCCGTTCTTCAAGGGATATCGTCCTCAATTCTACTTCCGGACCACCGACGTGACCGGATCGGTGCTGAATCTCCTTTCGGAGGACAACACCGAGGCCGAGATGTGCATGCCCGGTGACAACATCAAGATGACCGTGGAACTGCACACGCCGATCGCGATGGAGGAGAGCCTTCGGTTCGCCATCCGAGAAGGTGGCAAGACCGTCGGCGCCGGCGTGGTGACCAAGATTCTGGTGTGAAGTCGCGTGGGGAGCGTCGTCGGGCCGGTCGACCGGTCCGACGGAGCACCTCGGGGAAACCGATCGAACGTTGCCGAACTCCGAGACTCACGGGCGCGGCCATCACCCGCTTTCCCCAAGACCCGAGGGAAGGGGGGGGGCCGCCCCGGGGCGTTGAGGGGGCGGAGCGAGTGGACCGGTGACGATCGATTAGGAGCGGGCGATGCGTGAGTACGTCTGGCTGGAATGCACCGCGTGCAAGGATCGGAACTACCGGGTTCAGAAAGAGACCCGGGGCGCCGAGCGCCTGGAGTTGAAAAAGTACTGCCCGCGCGAGCGGCAGCACACCCTGCATAAGGAATCGCGCAAGAAGTGAGTCCCGGCGAAGATCGAAGGCCACGGCGTCCATTGGGGGACGTCGGAGCGTTTCTCTTCGACGAGTCCGGAGGTTGGTCGGTCGTCGGCTCGGCTCGAACGTCCCCCGCTACGAGCGTAGCTCAATTGGTAGAGCACCGGTCTCCAAAACCGGCGGTTGGGGGTTCGATTCCCTCCGCTCGTGCTGTTCCTCCGCGAGGCTTGGCTCGATCGACTCGTCCGGCACCCCCAACCCTCGGGCTTGTTCGTCTCCGCGTCCAGTTGTCGTCCCTGTCATGGTGAGAAGAGTTCCATGGGCAAAGTGAAAGACGGAGCGGCGGCGTCAAAGTTGCCGAAGCCCTCGAAGGGGGGCCCGGCCGGCGGGGCGACCAACCGCTTTGCCCAGTTTCTGTTGAACCTCGTTCGGACCGACGTGTACAAGCCACTCCAGGGCTGGTACGCCCGGCTCTACACCGCGCTGGGCATCGGCCTGATCGCCGGCGTCGGCGTCTGGCGGCTCTACGAGATCGTGTACGAATCGACCGAGGCCATTCGCTTCGGAGTGCCGGCGGTCGCCGCCCTGCTGGGGGGCTGGTTTCTCTTCCGATTGGTTCAGTATCCACCCTTCGTCGAGTTTCTGATCGCCACCGAAGCGGAAATGAACAAGGTCTCCTGGACGAACAAGGACGACCTTTACCGCGCGACCGTCGTGGTCCTGGTCACGGTGGTTCTGACGTCGGTCTTTCTCTTCGGCGTCGACTGGATCTGGTCGAACCTCTTGCAAGCCATTGGAGTGCTGCGATTTGGCGGCGGTGGGGCGTTCGGCTCGACCGCCTGATCCGGCCCGTGGAACGCGAACCCCCGCGTCTCTCGTCGTCGCACCACGCTCGATTGGCTCTGGCCAGAGTTCCGAAGGGGGGCCCACCGCGACGGTTTTGGCCGCCCTCCACTCCTCCACCCGAATCCCCGCGTAGCACCGAATGAGTGACCCGACCGACGACAACCCGACGCCGGACGACCTCCCCGCGAAGTCCGACGAACCAACCGCCAGGGAGCCTTCGCCCGATCTGGAGGTCGAGGAATCGACCCCCGACGGAGCCTCGACGGCCCCTCCCCCGGTCCCCGAGCCGGAGGTCGCCGAGGAGAAGGAGAAGGCTCCCCACGCGACCGCGCCGGCCGAGAAGGCCCCCACTCCGACTCCGGGGGGCGCCGCGCCGGAGGACGAGGAGGACGAGGCCCCCCAGCTCGTCTGGTACGTCCTGAAGGTTCAGAGCTCGCGCGAGGACACGATCCGCGACGCCCTCGAACGTCGGGTGAAGATTCAAGGTCTGGGACGGTACTTCGGCCGGATCGTCGTGCCCACCGAGAAAATCACCGAGATTCGCAACAACAAGAAACGGATCGTCGAACGAAAAACCTACCCCGGCTACCTGATGATCGAGATGGAACTGAACGAGAAGACCTGGTTCCTCGTTCGTGAGACTCCCGGCGTGGGGGACTTCGTCGGAGCGCATCAGAAGCCGACCCAGATGACCGAGGCCGACGTCAACCAGATGCTCGGTCAGCAGACCGCCGCCGAGACGGAAGCCTCGCCGAAAGTCCGGATCGACGTGGAACGTGGCGATCGCGTGAAGATCAAGGACGGCCCGTTCGAGAGCTTCGAAGGCACCGTCGAGGAAGTCATCGAGGCCCGTGGCCTGGTGAAGGTCATGCTGATCATCTTCAATCGGCCGACCCCGGTCGACATGGAATACTGGCAGGTGGAACGGATCTGATTCACGGGATTGGATTCGAATCGGAGCGATGGGAGTCGAGCCACGTCCGGTCCGGGGTGGGACCGGACCCCCTCTCGAGACAGAGATAGATAAAGGAAGCGTGCCGCGATGGCGAAGGTGATGACGGCGAAGGTCAAGCTGCAGTGCCCCGGCGGCCAGGCGACGCCCGCCCCCCCGGTCGGCCCCGCGCTGGGCCAGCATGGTGTGAACATCGGTCAGTTCGTGATGCAGTTCAACGAGCGGACCAAGGAGATGAAGGGGACCATCATCCCCATCGAGATCACGATCTACTCCGACCGCACGTTCGAGTTCATCACCAAGAGCCCCCCCGCGGCCGTTTTGATCAAGCAGGCCATCGGGATCGCGTCGGGCTCCGCCGAGCCGCACAAGACCAAGGTCGGGACGATCTCCCAGGAACAAATCCGCAAGATCGCCGAGACCAAGATTCAGGACCTCAACGCCCGAGACCTTGACCACGCCTGCCGGGTGATCGCCGGCACCGCGCGGAGCATGGGAGTCGACGTGAAGGGTTGAGGGTACTGGACCGATCGACCGCCAGGGATCGGGGCGTTCGGCTCCATCGCCACGTGGTTGAGCCATCGCTGGAAAACCAAGGGGGACGACCTTGGGTCGCTCAACTTTCTCGATACACGCCCGCCGCGACCGTTCCTCGCGACGGGCGACTCGCTCAGTGGTCAGAGCCGGCTCCTTATAAGGGCCAGGAGAGGGTTCGATTCCCTCGTCGCCCATTCTGGACTCGTCCGATCCCGACCGGCGCTGACCACTCCCCGGCGCGACCGCCCGCCGGGGCCGCACTTCGCGGACCCAGACGGCGGCAGCCTCCCGAAAGGAGGGCGTGACTTTGGCATACCAATCCAAGCGTTATCGAGCGCTGCGGGCGAAGGTGACCGCCGAGGCGGTTCCGCTGGCCGAGGCGGTCAAACACCTGAAACAGTTCGGCACGACGAAGTTCAACCAGACGGTCGAGGTCTCGACCAACCTGGGGATCGACCCTCGGCAGAGCGACCAGAACGTCCGCGGCTCGGTGGCGTTGCCGCACGGCATCGGCAAGGCGGTGCGCGTGGCGGTGTTCGCCCAAGGGGAGAACGCCGAGAAGGCGACCGCCGCGGGCGCGGATATCGTCGGTGCCGACGACCTGGCGCAGAAGGTGAAAGGGGGCTTCATGGACTTCGACGTGGCCCTGGCGACCCCCGACATGATGGGGGTGGTCGGCCCGCTCGGGCGCGTCCTGGGCCCCCGCGGTTTGATGCCCTCACCCCGATCGGGGACCGTGGCGGCCGACATCGCCTCGGCGGTCCGGGAATTCAAGGCGGGCAAGATCGAGTTTCGCAACGACAAGGGGGGTAACGTCGCCGCCCCGGTGGGCAAGTTGAGCTTCAGCGACGACCAGCTCGTCGAGAACATCAACACGTTCTTGAACCACCTCCGCACGCTGAAGCCGGCCGCCGCGAAGGGGACGTATATCAGGTCGATCACCATCTCGGCCACCATGAGCCCGGGTATCCGGGTGGTGGCGTAACGCCCCAACGGAGCGGCGCCGCACCGACCGGGGCCGATAGACCGATGAGCAAGTACGTCAAAGAAATGATGATGGATCAGCTCCGCGGAGACCTGGAGGGGAACACGTCACTCCTGCTCCTGGATCTCAAGGGGCTCGACGCGGTCTCCGAACACCAGTTTCGCCGCGATCTTCGCAAGAAGAAGATCAAGGTCCGCGCGTTGAAGAACACGCTGGCCCGCCGGGTGTTCACCGAATTGGGCTTTGGCGACCTCTCCGCCTACCTCCAGGGGCCCAGCGTGGCCGTCTGGGGAGGGGACGGCGTCGCCGAGCTGGCCAAGGAGATCAGCGCCCAGGTCAAGACCCTGAAGAAGCCCCAGATCAAGGGCGGAACCGTCGACGGCGTCGTCATCGGCCCCGAACAGGTCGAGGACATCACGAAGCTCCCCAGCCGCGAAGCGCTGATCGGCCGAGTGGCGGCGATGGCCCTGGCCCCGGCGCAACGAGTGGTCTCGCTGGCCAACGCGCCGGTCTCCGGCCTGATGGGTCAGCTCAAGTCCCTCTCCGAAGGAGCGCCCGCGGAAGCCGACGCCGACGCCGCGGCGGAGGACGCCCCCGCCGCCGAGTGACCCCGACCCGTGTCCGATACGTCGAACATCACCCCCGTTGCGTCAAGGTGCGTCGCCCGCACCACAGATTCCTCCGATCGGGTCGCGAATCCGAATCCGTCGACCGGACGCACCCGAGGCATGTACACGAGCTTGACCCGAAAGGACCTTTCCCACCATGGCCACCGCCGAAGCCGCCACGTTCGCCGATAACATCAAGACCCTGGGCGACCAGATCGTCCAGCTGACCGTCCTGGAAGCCAAGTCGCTGGGGGACTACCTCGAAGTCGTCCACGGCATCAAGCCGGCCGCCGCCGCGGTCGTCGCCGGCCCCGCGGCCGCGGCCGCCGCTCCCGCGGAGGCCCCCGCCGCCAAGACCGAGTTCGACGTCGTGCTCGAAGCCTTCGGCGCGAACAAGATCAACGTCATCAAGGTCGTCCGCGCGGCGACCGGCCTGGGCCTGAAGGAAGCCA
>JBFWRA010000374.1:0-5255 GCA_050249155.1 Isosphaeraceae bacterium
ATGAAGAATTCCTCAGGCATCGTGACGACCCCCTTCGGCCCCTTGGCCTGGGTCATCCAGATGCACTGGGGCGGGCAGACCTTCGCGCAGATGTTGCAGCAGGTGCAGCGGACGTTGCCGTCCTCGTCGTCGTAGACTAGCACGGGCAGGACCCGGAACCGTTCGCGAAGCGGGAGCCGTTCGTCGGGGTACTCGATCGTGAAGAGTCCCTCGGTGGTCGGGTCCTGATCGACGACCGGTTCTTTCCCGCGGGTGGGCCAGGACCAGAAGAGGTCGACCAGTTGATGACCGCCTCCGCGGCGTGACAGGCCCTTGCCCGATCGAAAGTCGGCCCAGAACGTTAGAAGGAAGCGTCGGAGCGTGACAAGGTGACCGACGACGATCCCTTTTCCGTATCCCATCGTGCAAGAACCTCGCGGTGGGGATGATTGCGGTGGACGTTGACCCGAGTCCCGTCGACGTCGCCGCGCTAGGCGGAAGTCGCGGTACGATCGAGCGCTCGTTAACGATCGACCTCGCCGAGCACGATATCCAGGCTGCCGAGAAGGCCCACCACGTCGGCGATCGTGTGACCGACGCACATGGGCTCGAGCGCGGTGAGGTTGATGAAGCTGGGGCTCCGAACGTGGTAGCGGTAGGCCGTCGGCGACCCGTCGGAAACGACGTAGTAACCGAGTTCTCCCTTGGGGTTTTCGACCCGAGAGTAGGCTTCTCCCGCGGGAACCTTGATCTGGTAGCTCTTCTTGCCAGGCAGAATCGGCCCGCCTGGGATCTCGCGAACGGCTTGCTTCAAGATCTTGACGCTCTCGCGCATTTCTTGCAGCCGCACGAAGTAACGGTCGTAGAGGTCGCCGTTGCGCCCGGTTACGACGTCGAACTGGAAACGATCGTAGATCCCGTAGGGAGCGGCCCGTCGGACGTCGTAGGGGACGTTCGAGGCCCTCAGCACCGGCCCCGCGGTGGAAAGGTCGATCGCCTGCCGAGCGGTCAGGACGCCCACTCCCTTGCAACGATCCAGCACGATCTCGTTGGCCGACAGATAGCGGTCGAGTTCGTCGATCTTACCGTCGAGGCGGTCGTTCACGATCCCTCGGCAGCGTGTCAGCCAACCGTCGGGAAGGTCGAAGGCCACTCCTCCGAACCGGAAGTAGTTGCACATCATCCGGCTGCCGGAGGCCCACTCGAAGAGGTCGAGGATGAGTTCCCGTTCCTCGATCGCGTAAAGGGCGGGGGTGAAGAACGCCCCCAGGTCGTTCAGAAGGAACCCGATGGACCACATGTGGCTGGCCACCCGGGTCAATTCCGCCATGATGATCCGAATGTACTCCGCGCGTTCGGGGGGCTTGGCGTCCTCGCCCATCAACTGTTCGATCGCCAGGGCGTAGCCGAAGTTGTTCCCCATGCTCGTCAGATAGTCGAGCCGGTCGGTGAACGGGAAGTTCATCAAGAAGGTGTTGCGCTCACCGATCTTCTCATGGTTGCGGTGCATGTAGCCCATGACCGGCTTCAGGCCGACGACGGTTTCCCCGTCGACCCGAAGGTTCATCCGGAACACGCCGTGCGTGCTGGGGTGTTGCGGGCCCATGCTGATGATGAACTGGTCGGTGCTCAGTTCCGCGACGTTCACTCCGCCGGGGATGAGGTCCTTGCCTTTGGGATCGCCACCGCTCTCCAGGCTCGCCCAGTCTCGATATCCCCGCGGGACCTTGAGGTTCGTCCCGTGCGGATTGAATTCCTCGGCGCGGAAATGTCTGCCGAAGCCCTCCTCGACGCGGCTATCGAAGACCTTGGTCGGTCCCTCGTAATAGGGCTCGAGGAAATCCTTCCGAAGCGGGAAGTAGGCGTATCCTTCCCACATCAGAATGCGGCTGAGGTTGGGGTGTCCGGTGAATCGGACCCCCATCATGTCGTAGACCTCGCGTTCCTGAAAGTCGGCCCCGCTCCAGATGGAGACGACCGAGGGAACTTCTCCCTCGCCCTCGACCTCGCTGGTTCTGACGCGTAGTTCGATCAGCTTGCCGGGGTCGTCGACGCTGTCGAGGTGGTAGTTGACTTCGATGCAGTCCTCATAATGGACGCTCTGCAGGCTCGCGAGATAATCGTACCGAATCGGATTCTCATCGCGGAGGTAGCGGCAGACCTCCACGAGTTTCTCGGGCGGAATGAGCAGGCCGGCCTGAACGATCGTCGAGGTGTTCTCGCCGAACTTCTGATTGATACGATCCGAGAGTTCCGTGAGTCCCTCGGCCCCGAGCCAGACGAGGCTTGGCCGCTCCTCGGCCCGCTTGACTTTCTTCGCGGGTTTCGCGGCGGACTTGGCGGGCGCGGGGGTCTTTTCCGGTTCGTCGCCGTTGGCGCTGGAGGGCGGGGCCTCCTTGCGTGACTTCGCGCGGATCAGGTCGGCCTTGCTAGGGCCCTTGGCGGGGGCGGGGGACTCTCCCTCCGCGGGAGCCTCTGGGATCTCGGGCTGAGGCGCGGGGATCTTGGCGGGTTTCGGGAGGTCGGACTCGCGTTGTTCGACGAGCCCCTGAGCGGTGCGCTCGGCGGTGATCTCGACGAGGCGAAGGTCGATCAGGTCGGGGCCGAGCACGGGAATGGGCACGTCGCGATCGGAGCTGTTCATGCCGCCGTACCAGGGGACGTTGCCCCCTTTGCCCAGGGCGGGGATCTGCACGCGCTCGCCGTCGATTTTCTTTTGCAGGGTGATCAGCCCGTTGAGAAGCGCTTGAGGGGTCGGGGGACAGCCGGGAATGTACACGTCCACGGGCAGGTATTTATCGATCCCGGAGACGACGTTGTACCCTTCCTTGAAGGGGCCGCCACCGGTCGCGCAGGCTCCCATGGAGATCACGTATTTTGGCTCGGGCATCTGGTCGTAAAGCCGGGCGATCATGGGCATCATCGTCTTGGTGACGGTGCCCGAGACGATCATCACGTCGGCCTGCCTGGGCGATCCTCGAAAGACCTCCGCGCCGAATCGGGCGATGTCGAACCGACTGGAGGCCGTGCAGATCATCTCGATCGCGCAACAGGCCAGGCCAAACCCCAGGGGCCAGAGGCTGGAGCGTCGTCCCCAGTTATAGACGGTGTCGATCATCCCGAGGAGTTTGTCCCAGCTCGTCACGAAGACGTGCTGTTCCAGTTCTTTCTGGAGGACCGGGTCGATGATCGTGCACCATTCCGGCCGGGTGATCGTCGGTGGATTCGCCATGGGGTCCGGTCTACCTGAAGTCCGCGTGTTGGTGAACGTGGGGAGCGACCGGACCGGAGGGTCGGGGCCGACCGGCTCGGCACGGGGCGGAGTCCTTGATTTCGTCTCCCCTTGAAAGCGTCGGATATCCTAAACACACGGTCGTCGCGTTGCTAGGGGGCACCCCGGCACCTCGGCGATCCGGTGAAACCCGACTTGCGCGGACCTTCTCGAAGGGGCGTTGCGCAACCATAATGGGTACATGGAACGAGCGCGATTTCAGATGAGTGTCGCGGGTCTACTCGGGCTGGTCGCCTGCGCCGCGCTGAACATCTGGCTATTTCGCGTCTCGGTGCTGGCGGGAATCATCGGGTTGAATGTCACCAAGCACGTCGTCATCGCCTATGTCTGCCAGGTTCTCGGCGTGAACCGGCAAGGCAAGGCGGGACCCATGGGGACGAGTCCCCAGGGTCCTGGCATCCCGTTGCCCTGACGTTCCATCAACGCGCTTTCCTGGGTCGACAGTTGATTGGAATGGGCGCTCTGGCGGCACTTGGCTAGGATGCGGCGGACGGTCGTTCGCCCCCCTCCTCCCGCGGAGACGACGCCGCGGACTCTTCCCGCCAGGAGGCCAGGATGGAAAAACGCTGCCCAGGGTTTCTCTTGATCGTCGAGGACGAGGAGCGGCTTCGCGAACTCGTCGCGCACTTTCTGCGTGGCGAGGGGTTCCAGGTCGTGGAAGCGGCCGACGGACCGGAGGGCGTCGACCGTTTTCGAGAGTTGGGGCCCTTCGATCTCGTGATGGTGGACCTGAATCTTCCGGGATTCTCCGGAGTGGAGGTTTGCCGGCGCGTCAGGGCGATCCACGCGGCTCAGCGATTGATGGTCTGCAGCGCCGCGGTTCTGGAGGATCATGAGAACGATCTGGCGGCGATCGGGGTGAATCACTTCCTGACGAAGCCGTACCACCCGCTCGAACTCATCGACCACATCACTCTCGAAATCGCGGGAACGGTCACCGGCGATATGCCGTGTCGTTGATCAATGGCGGAGATTCGCTCCGAGGGACAGGGACGGCTCGATCGTCGTGGGCGTCGGCCTTGCGGGCAAGACGCTCGGCTGGCTTTTGAGAAGCCCCTGGATTAAAGTGAGAATCAGCGTTCCCCTCGAGACCGGACGACGGTTCCGGGGACGGTCCGACCCTTTTCACCAGTCTAGCGAAGGACGGCTTTCATGGCGGGGAAACCGCTGAATCGGTTGGAACTCCGTCGGCAACATGACGCCGCGGAACCCCTCGATCCGATGGAGGACGAGTCGGAAGACCTGACCGACGAAGGCGACGACGAGGAAGTGGCCGAGAAGAAGACCCGGAAGAAGCCGCGCCCCGCGGCGAAGTCGAAAGCGAAGTCGACCAAGCCCACGAAGCCGACCACCCGGATGAGAATCGTCTGGACCGTCATGAATGACGCGTTCAAGCCGATCGCCACCTTCGAGTTCAGTCAGAAGGAGGCCGCCGAGAGCAAGGCCGCCGAGATGACCGCCAAGGGCAAGGGAACCCACTTCGTCATGAAGTCGAAGGAACCCATGCCCGACGACGCACCGGGTCTGGGCGCGGCGATCCCCCGAAGCGAACTTCAAGCCGCGGTCAAGGCCGTGAAAGAAGTCGCCGCGGTCGAGGAGGATGACGAGGAAGTCGAGGAGGATGACGAGGAAGCCGAAGTCGAGGAAGAGTCGGACGACGAGTGATCCCGCGGGACTCAAGCAATCCAATGGGCGCACGAGGATTTGAACCTCGGACCTCACCCTTATCAGGGGTGCGCTCTAGCCAACTGAGCTATGCGCCCGGCGTGGTTTCCACGACGCGATGATTCTACAAGACCCAGGAGCCTCGTCAACCACTCTCTCCGAAGTCCATGGAGGAAAACGACTTTGCAACGAATGCCGTTCCTCCGCCAACTCGTCTCTCGGTGCCTTCTCACTCCAATCCGAGGCGACCATGCCCCTATTTCGGACTGGGTGAGTGTCGGTCCGCCACCTTGACGGCCACCTGGTAGAGCGACACGCG
>JBFWRA010000375.1:0-5250 GCA_050249155.1 Isosphaeraceae bacterium
GGCAGCCGGGAGAGTAGCTGGGGACGATCGAACCGGGTCAGGTCGACGACCGCGAGGGCGTCGCCCGTCGTGACGTAGGCGAGTCGCCCACCCGACTCGCCCGGAGTGGCGACCACGGCGAACGCGCCGGCCGCTCCACCAAGATCCAGCCCGGCGACCACGCCGGTCGGGAACGCCACGCCCTCGAGTGGGTCGAGCCCCTGGATCACGGAGGCGAAGTCGTCCACGCCATCGCCGTTGGTGTCCACCTTGAAGGGGGACGTGCCGATGGCGAACTCGGCGTCGTCGGGCAGGCCGTCGCCGTCGGAGTCCGGGGCGGTGCTGGGCACGAACAGGAGTGGGTTGACCGACGTGGGCACACCCGCCGGAGAGGCGATCCCACCCCCCTGAGCCACCAGACCGCTGAATCGGTCAAACGAGGAGATCGCGTACGACGCGCCTCCAGGAACGACGAAGCGATAGTGACCTCGGGCGTCGGTCCGGCTCCGGAAGACCGGGTCGTTGGGTCGTGCGACCGAGGCCATCGCGACATGGTTGCCATCCGGCCGGTAGAGCGTCCCCGTCGCGGGGAGCCCCGTGCCAACGACGGCCTGGAAGGTCTCGGGCCCCGACGGGTCGTCGGTGACGATTCGGAGGCGACCGGGTCGAAGGCCCGGCGCGTCGGGCTGGAATCGCAGGTCGAAGCTGAGCGACTCGCCAGGAGCCAGCGCGACGGGTTGGCCCGGCCCGAACCCGGCGGGCAGGCCGCTGACCACGAACTGGCCCACGCCCTTGACGACGGCGACGTCGCTGATCGTGAGCGGTCCTCCGCCGACGTTCGTCAGCGTGGCGAACTGGGAGACGAACACGGGAGTGCCGCCGACAGTCCCCCCGCCAAGGTTGTTTTGAGGCGTCAGGCCGTCGCTGGGGTCGGGTTGAAGCGTCAAGGCGAGTCGACCTGTCGACGCGAGCGCGGTCGCGGTGATGGGGAGGGTGAATGAGAGGTCGGGTTCGACGCCATAAGCGATCGCGAACGAGCCCCCGACCGCGCCTTCGGCCCCCGTGACCGGGTCGAAGTCGAGCTCCACGACGACCGAGTCGCCACTGGCGAGCGTCGTCCCGACGAGCGCGGAGCCCGATATTGAGAACCCCGCCGCGCCAAAGGTCACCGACGTGATGGTCGCGGGAGCGGACCCCACGTTGGTCACGAGCAACGACTGGACAGCCCGCGCACCGCCAGGACCGTCGGCCAGCACCGTCCCGAAGTCGAGGCCGCGACCGTCGAACGGTTCGCCGTCGTTTCGCTGGACGGCCAGGCCGGGGCGGGGCGCCAGCTCCTCGTCGAGGTTCGCCCCGAGCAATCCAAAGTTTCCGTTCGCCCTGAACGTCTTCATGGCGGCTTCGAGCGAACCCGGCTTGTTCGGCGCGACTCCGGTCCCCGCTTTCAGGACCATCTGGTTCGTCGAGGGGTCGAATTGCATGTTCGGGCGGCCGTTGAAGCCGGCGATCATCATGTCCTTCGGTTCGTAGATCGATTTGAGCGAGGCCCTGTCGTAGGAGTCGAGCAACCCCATGCTATGGGCGACCTCATGCGAGATGGTGTCCGCCAGGAAGTCGGCGAACGACGTCGACCCGGAGATCTGGGCGTGTTTGCCGAACGAAATCGTGTACCGCTCACCCCGAAGCGTGTTGTTCAGAGCGTTGGCGAATGCGTATTCCTTGGCGGCCACGGGGATTTGCGCGTTGTCCAGGACCTGCTTCATCCGACTGAAGTCCACGTCGGCCGCGGGATCGGCACCGAAACGAAGTCGACCCTGTCCGTCCTTGAGTTGTTGCGCGAACTCCACGGAAAAATCGCCGGGGCCCGAGACGACGGTGACGGCCCCGGCTCCGCGGAGGAAATCGAAATTCGTGGCCATGGCCGCGAAGACCAGGGTGCCCATTTCCGCCGCCGCCGCGTCGATCTCGTTCTTGATCTCCTGCGACTGACCGATACCGAAATTGCTATAGAACCGAGAGTAAAGCGCGTCGAAAGTGGTGGATGGCTTGATTTCGTTGCGAATCAACGGGCTCGCCAGGTATTCCTTAAACGCCGCCTCGATGCCCGAGACGCCTGGGCCAAGGTTGGTCCGAGGGACACCCTGCCCCACGGCGTTGATCGTGCCGAGGTCTTTGTCCTTGACCTTCAATTTGATGTTCGCATCGTAGTCCGATACCGCGCCCGCGTTCTTCGCGCCTGGGTCGAATTTCCAGTTGGTGACGGCCTTGCCCTTCAGCGACGTCGTGCCAAGCGTGAACGCTCCGGAATCCGCGCCGTCCAGTTCGAGTGTGACGGCCGTATCCTTGGGCATGTCGTACTGGACTTGCTTGGTCCGCGTG
Source organism: Isosphaeraceae bacterium (assembly GCA_050249155.1). GTDB lineage: Bacteria > Planctomycetota > Planctomycetia > Isosphaerales > Isosphaeraceae > JBFWRA01. Next base: position 2,359 of record JBFWRA010000375.1, read on the forward strand.
AAACCCCCGGAACCGTCCGCCAGGGTCTTGAGGAACGCGGCCGTGAAGTTCGAGGACTTCGGCTCCTCCCAAGTCTTCGGGTCGGTCACGCCAACGAACCGGGCGAGGGTGAACGACTTGCGAGCCAGGATCTCCTTGGGCTTGGTCTTCTGATAGGCCGTCAATTTGAAGGTCGTTCCGAATAGCTGATCGAGTTGATCGGCCGGGGCGAGATTTCGCAGTTCGTTCAGCAGGTCCTTGGCTTCGAACTCAAACTTATGCTCGCCCGCGCAGAACTCTTTTTTGCCGATCAGTCCCTTGAGCGCACTCCCAGTCAAGAACCGGGCGTAAGGCCCGTCCGCCTTGACCTCGACGACGATCAGGCCGTCATCCTTCTTCTCATTGACCTTCGGGAGTTTGTTGGTGAGCGTGATCGTGACCTTCTCGCCGTCGTGCCCGAAGAGCTTGTTTTCGAGTCCCTTCGCGCCGAACGGGTCCTTGGGCTCGATCTCCTCCTCGTCGGCGAGGATTGAGAACCCCAGTGGGCCCGAGCCCCCGCCCGAGTCCGCGCCGGGTTCCTCGCAGGGTTCGCAGGGGGTTCCCGGCGAGGCCCCGTGCCAGCCTGGGCGCACGATCCCCTGGCCTGGGTCGGTCGTCACCGAGAGGCCGTCGGCGGAAACGGTCATCGAACCCTCGATGACGAGGCGGCCCGTCGTGTGGTCGAAGCTCAGGAGGTTGAGCTTCGTCCCGGGCGCGGCGTTGAAAACGTTCGGAACGGTCAGCACCGCCGGAGTGCTGAAGGCCGCCACGCCGGGTGCCTGGATCGTGATATCGAACGAGTGCTGCAAGACCCCCGGCGGAAGCATGTCGCGGACCAGTTCGGGCGGCACCGTGCTGAACCCGATCTGACCACCGCCGACAAGCTTCGAGCCGTTCTCTCCGATCAAGCCGCCGCCGGCGACCTCCAGGCTCAGGTGAACTCTTTGAGTCGGAGTCAGGCCAGGGGCCGAGGCGACGTCGCCCGTCAAGCGGGTCACCCCCGCCGCCGCGACCGGCTTGAGGATGCTCGACGCGACGCGAGGCAGGTAAACCCCCTGGATCGCCGCGGCGGCCTGCGCCTCGGCGCGTTCGCCCATCGTCCCCATCACGGTGTTGGCGCGGCCGACCTGGACGTTCAGATCCATCACCATCTCGGGGAAGAAGTACCCCGCGGGGGGCGACGTCGCCGTCCTGCCGTCGATGGCGAGCTTCACGTTGCCGGCGGGCACCGCGTCGAAACGGAACCGGCCCTGCGCGTCGGTGACGACGACCTCGCTCTCCCGACCCAGAATGAACACACGCGCCCCGGCGATCGGGCGGAGATAGACGTCGTCCGCGGTCATCAGCACGCCGTCCGGTCCGGAACGGACGTCGTCGACCGTGCCAGGAACGAGGTCCGGGCCAGGGTCGACCACGACGCCGGAAAGCGACGTGCCTGGCAGCGGTGAGAGACTGACCGAGGTGAACCGACTGACCAGCAAGCCGCCGGGGACGCCATCGGAATCGGCGTCGAGCGGAACGCCGTCGGCGGCACCTCGGATCTTCGACCCGTCCACCCTCAAGGTCACCTGCGCTGCGTCGGGGAGCGGCCTGTCGAAGAACACCCAGGCCGAGGCACCGTCATCCGAAGGGGTCACGGTGAGGCCCAGGGCTTGCCCGGCGGCGGTCGCCGTGACCGCGCCGCCGCCCAGCGTCGCCGGATCGACGGGCCTGGAAAAGACCAGCCGGGGGCGGAACGTCGCGCCGACGTCGAGTGACCCGTCGCGCGGCTCCACCGAGGTGAGACTCAGGGAATCGAGCCGGGAAATCTGGATGGACACGGAGGTCGTGGCGACGTTCCCCGCGGCGTCGGTCGCCTCGACCACCAGCGTGTGGTCGCCGATGCCGAGCCTGGACGTGTTCGGGACCTCGTTGAACGAGCCCGACTGGGGGTCGAACGCGATCGGCGAGGGAGTCCCGCCATTGAAGGAATACTGGACGCGAGTCAGGTAAGGGCCCGTCGGGTCCGCTCTGCCGATCAGGCCAATGGAATTGGCGAGGTCGTCTCCGGCGATCGGGGACGTCAGTGAGATGACTGGCACCTGGGTATCCAGGGTGACCACCAGGGTATACTCCGCGGAGACGTTCCCGGCATGGTCCGTCGCCGTCAGAACCAGCCGATGTTGGCCGTCGGCCGAGCCGTCGACCGGTAGGTTCACCGGGAATGTGAATCGCCCCGTCGTCGCATCGAAGCCAACGGGCGTGGCCGGGCCGCCGTCGAGCCGGGCGGACAGGCTTTGAACGCCAGACTGGAAGTCGTTGACTGAGCCGGTGACCGTCGGCGAACTGGCCACGACCGCGCCCGAGGAGGGAGAGGTCACCGTGATCCGAGGCGGTTCCGTGTCCTGAGCCGCGAAGCTCTTCATGACGGCCGCGGCCACTTCGCGGCCGGCTTTCAGGCCGTCGTGGCTGGAGAACGCGAAGTGGATGCCGCCGTAAATCCGGCTCATCCCCGCCTCCTCGGCGGCCTGGGTGAAGCTGGTGAAGGACCGGGTCACGCCTGGCAGGCCGTCCGAGGTCGAGGTGAATGGGGTCGCGTCGCCGAAGGCCCCCGCCAGGATGGACGCCGCGGCCCCGCTGAAGGTGCTGTGGCCCGAGACGTATTCCGGGAAGGCCGGGCTGATCAGCAAGGGGGACCACGACGGGTCGGCGGTCGTGGCGGCGTTGCCGTCGAGGTCGGCCTCGCGAATCGCCGAGATCGGTCGCCAGAATTCATGAGTGTATTTGGCATCCCAGCAGACGATCCCAGCGTCCGCCATCGCGAGACCGAGCATGGCGAAGAGCCGGGCGTTCTCGAACAGGTCCAGGGATCGGGAACGCGCGACGTGCTGGGCG
>JBFWRA010000376.1:0-2300 GCA_050249155.1 Isosphaeraceae bacterium
TTTCCTTTCGGCAATCGACGCGTTCCACGCGCGAAAATCCCTTTTGCAAGTCCGCTCCTTCGCTTCTTTTTTGGCTTCACCGGGCGTGAGGGACCAGGTGGGGCGTATCTCGCGCCTGGCCGCGGCCGAGCCATTGTCGGGGTCGTGTCACGAATGAGGCGGCCGACGAAGGTTTATCGAGCGATTCGACGGTTCCTTTTGGCGCGTCGGTTTCGGCGTAACAGCGATTGGAGCGACTCGGAATCGTGGTCGCCGTCGCGCCGCCAGCGCCACCAGAAGGGCCGACGGAGCGCCCGGTGGTTTTCGAGCACGGCGAGAGGATCGAATTGCCTCCAGAGCGGCGTCGCGGCGACCAGACTTGTGAGCAGGAGGCTTCCTCGGGTGGTCCACACCACGTATCCGACCGAGGCCACCATCCCCGAACCGACCGCCACCGTCACGGCCATCGCTTCGGGGGTCCTCGAAATCTGCTCGGACATCGCGTCGAGATCGCGCAGGAACGCTTGGGAGTTGAGCGTGATCTTCTCGCCCAGCTTGTCAATGACGTCGAGCACGCCGGGCGATTCCACCTCCTCGATCTCTCCGGACAGGTCGGCCAGGGCCAGGACCAGGCCATCGGGGGGGCGTGGTGAAGGCGTCTGTGGCCTGGCCGGTGCCACCTGAGGGGCCGGCGTCGCGCTTTCGACCGTCGTCGAAGGTTCCGCCGAGGCGCCTGGGTCACCCGTCGCCGTCAAGCCGCCACGCGCCGAGTTGCCGGGGGAAGGCGCGAAGGAGTCGTCACCTCCCCCGTAGGTCGTCGCGGTCGCATCGGACGAACCGGAGTCCTGGGCGGGCCGTTTGGTCATCCCGGGAGTGAGCGCCAGAACCTCACCCAGGTCCTCGCTCGGTTGTTGGGTCAGTCCATCACCGCCCCACTCGGGGGAGGGGTTGGGGGTTCGATCCGACAGGAGCGGCGGTGAGGATGGCCGCGCCGTGGGAGACGCGGCGATCTCCGCGGGCGCGGCCTCCGTGGCCAGCACCGTGATCGGCACCTCGACCACCTCGCTGAAACCGTACCCGTCGGTGAGGACGAAGGAGAATCCGTCCTGTCCCTGGAACCAGGGGTTGGGCCGATAAAGGTACGATCCGGAGGGACTGGGCAGGAGCACCCCGTGACGAGGCCAGTTCACGATCGAGACGCTCAAGGGATCGCCATCGGCATCCCACGCGTCCGACAGCAGGTTGACGGTATGGGATCGGCCCGACGTCACCTCGAACGACTGTCCCACCGCGACAGGGAGATCCACGACGGGCCGGACCTGGATGGTCACCGTCACGGGCGCTGAACGTTCCCCGACTCGGTCGACGGCCCGGTAGGCGAACGACAGGTCACCCGACCAATCTTTGACCGGCACGAACCGGAATCCGCCATTGGGAAGGAGTGTGAGGACTCCGGAGGAAGGCCCGCGGACCAACTCCGCCATGAGCGTGTCGCCATCGACGTCGAAGTCGTTGGTCAGAACGTCGCCGTCGAGGGCCGTGTCCTCGTCGATCACGAACGCGTCGTTCCTGGCGACGGGCGCGTCATTCACGGGTCGGACGGTCAGTGTGACGGTGGCCCAGGACGTCAGAGCGCCGTCGCTGGCCTGGTAGGTGAACCGATCCACGCCCCACCAGTCCTCGTCGGGTGTGTAGAGGAAGGTTCCGTCGGGGTTCAGGTTGAGCGTACCGTGGGTCGGGCCGTTCAACACGGTCACCGTCAGGGGATCGCCGTCGACGTCGGAGTCGTTGGCCAGCACGTCGCCGACGACTGTTCGATCCTCGTCGAGGGTGAAGTCGTCATCGACGGCCACGGGCGTGTCATTGACTTCCCCCACATGCACGCGGACCGTGGCGAACGCCGAGCCGCCGCGTCCGTCGCCGACCCTGTAGGTGAAGGAATCGAGGCCATGCCAGTTGGGGTCGGGGGAGTAGGTGAAGGAGCCGTCGGCGTTGAACGCGAGGGTGCCATGGGCGGGTCCTGAGACCAGCGAGGCCGTCAGGGGATCGCCGTCGACGTCGGAGTCGTTGGCCAGCACGTCGCCACTGAGAGAGGTATCTTCGAGTCCAAAGAAGTCGTCGGGAGCGGCGACGGGGTCCTCGTTGAGGTTGGTGACGGCGACGTGGAGGGTCTGGGTGTCGAGGCCTCCGAGTCCGTCGGAAACCTGGACCACGACCTCGTAGAGGTTGTCACCGTCGGCGTCGGTTGGGAACTCGAAGTCGGGAGCGGAGACGAAGCTCAGGGCGCCGGTGGCGGGGTCGATGACGAAGCGCGCGGCGTC
>JBFWRA010000376.1:2400-5250 GCA_050249155.1 Isosphaeraceae bacterium
CGTCGGAAACCTGGACCACGACCTCGTAGAGGTTGTCACCGTCGGCGTCGGTTGGGAACTCGAAGTCGGGAGCGGAGACGAAGCTCAGGGCGCCGGTGGCGGGGTCGATGACGAAGCGCGCGGCGTCTGGTCCACCGGCGATGGAATAGACGGGTGAGCCACCGTCGACGTCGGAGGAGGTGACGGTGGTGACGGCGGTGGAATTCTCGGGGACGAGCACGTTGGCGACGGGCCCGCCGCCGTCGCTGGTGATGAGGGGGGCGTCGTTCACGGCCAAAATGGTGACGTCGCGTGTCGCCACGGGGCTGATCGCTAGACCGTCCTCGACGACGAACGCGATCGTACGCGTGAGAATGCTTGGATCTTCACTGACGTTGACATAGGTCACGTCACGCAGGGCCGCCTGGTAGTTGGCGACCGACGACGCGCCGGTCAAGGTCAGGATGCCTGTCGCGGGGTCCCAACTCCCCGTGATCCCCAGTTGATCGGTGAAGGCGAGGACGTCCTCACCAACCACGTAATTCGCGGAGATCGTCACCCAGGCCTGGGTCAGGGTCGCGGCGTCCACGTCGTCGACGACGATTCCGGGGTCGATCGCCCGGGGCGGGTCGTTCTCGTTGAACGATAAAGCGCCAGGCGTGGTCGTCACGCTGGGCGTGTCGTTGACCGCGCTCACGACGATCGTCGCGGTCGCGGTATCCGCGCTAAACGCGGTCGAGCCACCATGAGTCGAGACGTCGGCGTATGTTCCCGCCATTCCACTGGTTTGGTCCCAGGCTCGGAATGTGAAACTGGCGGTCGCGCCGTCTCGGGCGTCGGGGACGAACCGGACCAGGTCGGTATCACTGAGCAAGAGCGCGGAGTTGTTGGACACGACCCCGACGTTCGACCACGCGACGCCTCCGTCGATCGAGTACTGCCAGACGCCGTTGCCACTGGAAAGCGAGAGGATCGCGATCCCTTCCAACGCGCCGACGTCGGCGTCGGTGATCCGGTCACCGCCCGCGCTGGCGATGATCGCCGCGACCGAATCACCGCTCGGGTCGGTCTGATCCTCGTCGATGGGTGTCAGCGTCATCGCGCCGCCGCCATCCAGCACTGGCGCGTCGTTGACGGCGGTGACGTTGAGCTGGAGGAAAACGCCCAGGGTGTTCACGCCTCCGTTGGCGGTCCCTCCGGAATCGATCACGTGGAAGCCGAGGAACGAGGGGCCTCCGTTCTGATCCAACGCGGGCCGGAACCCCATCCCCTGGATCTGCGCGAGCGAGTAATTCCCAATTCCAACCACGGTCGTTCCATCGGCCAAATAGACACTTCCGAAAAAATTCGGATCGGGGATCGTCGTCACGGAGTAGGTCAGCGTCTGTCCGGCTTCGTCCGCGCCACCGCCCGGCCCGAACGACAGGCCGCCAAACCCCAACGAGGTCAGGCCGGAGTCTTCCAGAACCGTCAGATCGACCACGCTTCCGGAGGTCAAGACGGGCGCGTCGTTGACGGGGATGACGGAGACGGTGGCGTTGACGACGCTTCCTCCGAGACCGACGTCGGTATTCGAGGTGGCGGCCTGGACGGCGAAGCCGGCGTTGCCGCTGAAGTTGGGGTTGGGTGTGAACCTCAGGCCGGCGTTCCCCTCGGCGACGGTGATGAAGGAGCCGTTGGCGATGGGGGTGACGCCGTCGTTTTTAAAGAGGGAGCCGTTGGCGATGGCGGTGATTTTGAAGTGGGTGACCTCGGCGCCGTCGACGGGGTTTCGCGTGATCACCAGTCCGCTGGAGGACTGGGTGTCCTCGAGGGTGGAGGCGTTGGTGACCGAGGGGGTGTCGGCCACGGGGACGACCACCAGGCTGGCGGTGTCGGTGGCCGTGGAGAAGGCCGTCGCGCTTCCGTTGGACGTCGTGTCGAAGAGGACCCCATTGCCTCCGCTGGTCCGGTCCCAGGCGCGGAAGGTGATGGCGCTGGGCAGGGTTCCGGCCCAGTTGGCGTTGGGCCGGAAGTAAAGCCGGGCGAAGGCGTCGGCGGCCAGGAGCCGCGCGTTGCCGATGCTCACCGTCCCCAGCGCCTGCCAGTTCGCGCCACCGTTGATGGAATAAAACCAGGTGCCACGTGTCGTGTCGGCACCGGTCACGGCGATGCCGAGCGATGCGCCGGCGTCGGGATCGGTGACGTTGTCGAGTTGACCGGCGGGCGAGGCGAAGTCGACCAGGGAGGAGACCAGCGTCCCCACCGCGCCGACGGGCGCTCCGGCGTCCTCGTTGATCGACGCCAGTGCCGGGCTCTTCGAGGCGTCGAGGGTGGGGGCCGTGTTGAGAAACGGCTTCAACGAGACCACGACGGCGGCCCACTCACCCGCCCCGCTTCCCGCGGTGGACCACGACATGGTGACGGACGCCGCCCCCGCCCTGCTGCTGGACCCTCCCCAGGCGTCGCTGGACGACGTGCCGTTCTTATGCGTCCAGAGCAATCCCTGACCGGTGCCGACCGCCTCGGAATCCACGCTCCTGTCCGCCACGGCGTCGATCACGAGTTCACCCACCGCGGAGGTCACGGTGATCGAAGGATCAGGTTTGTCCGCTCCCGTCGTGACCGTGCTGAAAGGGGACGTTTGCGCGACGTTGGAGAAAACGGTGGAACCCGCGACGAAGCTGACGCTCTCGGCCATCGTGACGACGACGTTGGCGGTGCCCACCACCGGTGCCGTGAGATACCACAATTCCGACCGAACCTTGCCCGTGCCCTCCGACTTGAACCCGGCTTGCGTCAAGGGAGTCCCGCCGTACGTCTCCGAGGACACGGCGACGTCCGTGCGTACCGCCACACTCACGGTCAGGGGTTGGGTGGAGGCGTGTCCAA
>JBFWRA010000377.1:0-5248 GCA_050249155.1 Isosphaeraceae bacterium
GGGGTCGGTCACGCTGGCGACGCGAAGCTCGAACCCGTCGCGGCCCTCCAGATGGGCGACGTTCTCATAACGGCCTGTGCTCAGGTCGTCGAGCACCAGCACGCCTTGCCCGTCGTCGAGCAATCGTTCGGCCAGGTGGCTTCCAATAAACCCCGCGCCACCCGTGACGAGATATCGCATGTTTCCACTCGACGCGACACGAATCGAAGAACGCGGGCCGACGCGCGGAGCCGTGAGGATCCGCGCGTCGGTCGCTCAGGGGGACTCTTCCAGCGGGACGTTCCAGTACGCCTCGCTGAGGAACCTCGACCAGCTCTCGATGCGAACCGCCGAGGCGTCGTAAAGCGGTTTCCAGGCTGGCCGGACCGGAGTCTTGCGGAGCTTCATCCCGGCCTGCTCCGGCGAACGGTTGGCCTTCCGCGCGTTGCAGGCGACACAGGCCAGCACGCAATTCTCCCAGGTCGTGAGACCACCCAGCGACCGCGGCTTGACGTGGTCGATGGTCAGTTCCTCCGTCCCCGGGCGAAGTCCGCAGTACTGACAGGTCGCGTGGTTGCGTTTGAAGACGTTCCTCCGGCTGAAGGTGACCGCGGTCTGCCTGGGCTTCTCATGGCGAGTCAGCGTGAGAACCTCGGGGACCCGAAGCCGAAACTTCACGGTGCGGATGAACGGTTCGCCTTCCCTCGGCGCGAGCTTGGCCCAGTCCGCCCATGTGTAGAGCCGGAAGTCGTCCGGGTCCACCACGAAGGCCGACTCGTTCCAGAGCATCGTGAGGGATCGGGCGACGGTCGCGACGTGGACCGGCTGCCAGTTGCGGTTCAGGACCAGGGTTGGACGTTCGAGTACGGCGCTACCCACCATGATTCGGCCAAGCCTCCCGACAAAAACGGCCAGGGGACCGGGGGATTCGAACCCCCTCCGCGATGGTTGACTCACGCGAGGTGGCGAAAGGTTCACGGAAATCATAATCGAACCTGGTCCTTCCCGTCACCTCGCCCTGCGACGGGAACCGCGGGAGGTCCCACGCCGGGCGTGGTTCGATCGCGCTCGGAGTGATAGGATAATCCTTCGCCCACCCCACCCAAGGTCCCTCCAAACGAGTCTTTCTCCGAGATGAAAGCCGAGATCATCGCGATCGGAAGCGAACTGGTGAGCGGCCAGTCGCTTGACACCAACAGCCAATGGCTGAGCAAGGCGCTCGGGGCCGTGGGCATCCCGACGCGGTTCCACACGACCCTGGGTGACGACCTGGCCGAGAACGTCCAGGCCTTCCAGTTCGCCACGCGACGCGCGGGGCTCGTCCTGGTGACGGGAGGCCTGGGGCCGACCCAGGACGACCTGACAAGGGAGGTGCTCGCCCAGGTCGCGGGCGTTCTCCTGGTGGAAGACCCGGAGTCCCTGGAGGCCTTGATCGCCTTCTTCGCGAGACGCGATCGGCCGATGCCGGATCGCAATCGCGTGCAGGCGATCCTTCCCGAAGGGGCGATCGCCCTCCCGAACCGGGTCGGCACCGCGCCTGGAATCTGGACGTCGGTGGGGAATTCCACCGTGGTCTGCCTGCCCGGCGTTCCCCACGAAATGATGGTCATGTTCAATGAGCAGGTCATCCCCAGGCTCAAGGCGAACGGTTGGGGAGGCCGACTGATCGTCGAGCGGAAAATCAACCTCTTCGGAAGGGGCGAGTCGGAGGTGGAGACCGCGGCCCCCGACCTCACCGCGCGCGGAAGAATCCCGGAGGTTGGGATCACCGCCCACGAGGCCACCATCAGTTTTCGGGTCTCGGGCGTTGGGACGACCCCCGAGGAGGCCGAGGCGCAGATGGCCCCCACCATCGCCACGATCTACGAGCGGTTCGCCGACCTGATCCTGGGTGAGGGGTCCGACGACCTGCCGGAGGCGGTCTTCGCACAGTTGAGGCGGACCGGAGCCACGCTGGCGACCGCGGAGTCCTGCACCGGGGGACTCGTCGCGAGCCTGCTCACCCGGTTGCCAGGCGTCAGCGCCCATTACCTGGGCGGGGTCGTCAGCTACGCCAACGCCGCGAAGGTCGAGTTGCTAGGCGTCGATCGCGCACTCCTCGATCGACACGGCGCGGTGAGCGAGGAAGTGGCTTCGGCGATGGCGCTTGGGATTCGAGGGCGACTCGGCGCCGACCTGGCCGTCAGCGTGACCGGGATCGCCGGTCCTGGTGGTGGCTCCTCCGAGAAACCCGTCGGCCTGGTGTACCTCGGACTCGCGACCGCCGAGGGAGTCGCGACGCGTCGTCTGGAGATCGGCCCCGAACAACCCCGGTTGGTCATTCAAGGGCGCTCCGCCAAGCACGCCCTGAACTGGGTCCGCCAGACCCTGAGAGCCAGAGAGTCCGCGACTCCTTGAACGTCCGTTTTCCTCGCGAGTCGCGTCACGACTTCGGGCCGACTCTTCGGAGCGTTTCCCCCTGGACCTCCCACCCTCGCCAGAGGGGAGCGGCCGGGTCGAGCGTTCGCAGTCGAATCGTCGCCCGATCGAGGGGAATGAGCTTCTGATCGAGTCTCCTCCCGTCGAGCGCCTGGACCAGGTCCTCCGCCAGGCCGCGAAGCTCACCCTCACCTCGCTCGGCGGCCTCTCGCAACGCGGCCTCGGATTCGGGGTCTCCCGCCGACGAGGCCGCCAGCGCGAACCTCGCGAGCAACACAAGCGCCGGGGAGGGAGACGCGGTCAGTTCAATGAGCGACTCGCGAGGCACGGGTCGGTCGATCGCCGCAGTGTAGACCATGGGGCGCGTCAGGATCAATCGGAGCCAGTCCGGCCAGCCCTCGCTCCTGGCGACGGCGGCCCCATACGCCTTCGGGTCGGCGGCGACCGCCTCCGCGGTCAGCCCCTCGGCCACGACGTAACGCGCCAGGGGGGGAAGGTCCCTCCGCAAGGCGACGTCCCAGAGCTGCCGCTGGTTCACGTCGACCGACCGACTCAGCGCGTAGGCCGCCTGGACGCGCTCGTCCTCCGTCCGTTGAGGGTCGTGGAGAACATAGACGCTACGCCAGATCTCCCGGGTTGACCAAACCCCCCAGGCGAACCACCCGAGAATCGATAATGACAGGACCAACCCGGCGAGACCCAGGTAAAAGAGACCTCCGTATTTCTCGGTCTGGGAGAGCCGATCCGGCTCCGGCGTCACGATCGGCAGGGGCGGGAATTCCCGGCGAAACGGATCCTGGTTCGAGGAATCTGGAGACGTCATGAGCGGTTTCCGGGTGATACTCGTCAACAAACTGAATGACTGGGGCGTGATCGGGTCGAACCGGTCACGGACTTTCAATTCTTGGCCTAGTGTTGATTGCATCGGACTCGGAAGGTCGCGCGAAGCCCAAACTGACCGACGGTCGCGTCGACAATTCCGCCAGGAAGGCAAACGCTCTCGCCGCTGGCCCACGTCGCGGGTCTCGCTGGCCCTCGGAGAGGTGCCCCATGATTCAGAGTATTATTTCAAATCTCTTCCACGATGACGACGGCACGACCGCGGCGGAGTACGCCGTCCTGCTCGTTCTGATTTGCGTCGCACTGATCGCCGCGATCACCTCGGTCGGGAATTCCACCGCGGAAGGATGGGAGAAGAACGTCAGCGCGGTCACCAGCGCCTGTACTCGCTACTAGAACCTACCTGGGGATGCGCGCGGGCGACTTCGCGGACTGGAGCGTTCCGCGCCCTCGCCGTCTCGTCGGATCATGGGGAATCGTGTTAAGATCGATTCGACGACCGCGGACGACCCGAGGGCGGGGCGTCACGCGATTTCGCCATTTCGTCGGGTCGATGACGTCCTGAGCGTCAGGGACGATGAAGCTCAAGCGGGTTCCCGAGGATTTTCAGGTCGAGGAAGTTCCTCTCGTCAAGGCCGAGGGGGGACGTGGACGGTTCGTCCTTTATCGCCTCACCAAACGCGGCATGGGTACGCTGGAAGCCGTCGAGGCCATCTGTCGGCGATGGAACCTGGAAGGAAGACGGGTCAGCTACGGGGGGCTCAAGGATCGACACGCCGTCACGATTCAGTACCTCACGATCGCCGAGGGCCCCCAGCGCTCACTGCGCGAGTCGAGCTTCGAACTGGTCCCCATCGGCCGGCTGGAACGACCCTATGGACCAGCACAGTTTCAGGGTAACCGATTCCAGGTCGTGATTCGGGACCTCGGAGCCGAGGAGGCGCGTCGAGCCGACGTGGCGGTCGGCCAGGTTCCCGTGGACGGGCTCCCGAACTACTTTGACGACCAGAGGTTCGGCTCGGTCGGCTTCTCGGGGGGGTTCATCGCGCGGGCCTGGCTGGCGGGAAGGCACGAGGAAGCGTTCCGCCTCGCCGTCGCGGAACCGAACCCTTCCGATCGACCCGAGACGCGCCGGGAAAAAGCCATTCTCAACCAGCACTGGGGAGACTGGCCCACCGCGAAGGCGAATCTCGGACGCTCCCACGCTCGGAGCCTGGTGACCTACCTCGTCGACCATCCGACCGACTTTCGAGGGGCCTTCGCGCGCGTGCGAAAGGAACTGCGATCGCTCTACTTCTCAGCCTATCAAAGCTACTTGTGGAACCTCATGCTCGGTCGCCTGATCGAGCGGTCGACGCGCCCCGATCAGCGCGTGGCGATCGATTTCAAGGTCGCGTCCCTGCCCATGCACCGTGGACTCGAACCCGAGCAGGCGGGAACCCTGGCCTCGACTCGCCTTCCCTTACCCGCCTCTCGTTCGCCCCTCCCTCCCGAGGGTTTTCTGAGAGAAGTCGCCCTCGACGTGGTGACGCGTGAGGGCTTCGACTGGGAAGACCTTCGAGTCAAGCACCTCAAGGACGTGTTCTTCTCCAAGGGAGAGCGACCCGCGCTCTTCTTTCCGGAAAACCTTCGACAACGTCGCGACCAGGACGACCTTCATCCTGGTCGCTGGAAACTCGCGCTTGAGTTCGAGTTGCCCAAGGGCGCGTACGCGACGCTCCTGGTCAAACGCGTCACCGATGCGGCTTGAACCGTCGCCCAGGGTCACCTCCTCATGCTCGACGTTCTCCACGAGGACAACCACTGCCTGGTGGTGAACAAGCCCGCCGGTTTGCTCTCCCAGGGAGATGCGACCGGCGAGCGGACCCTGCTCGACGAGGCGAGGGAGTATCTCAAGACGACCTACTCCAAGCCCGGCAACGTCTTCGTCGGGCTCGTCCACAGGATCGATCGACCGACCTCGGGAATCGTCCTCCTGGCGAGGACGAGCAAGGCCGCCGCGCGACTCTCG
>JBFWRA010000378.1:0-5246 GCA_050249155.1 Isosphaeraceae bacterium
ACGGTCCTTCCCCACCTCCGCCCACGACCCGCCTCATCGGCCGCGATCACCACCTTCGATCTCTTCGGGCGCGCCTCGACGACGTGGCGAGGGGGAAAACCGTGGTCGCCCAGGTTCACGGGCCGTCGGGATCTGGGAAAAGTATGCTCATAAGAACGTTTCTGGAATCATTTGGAATCCATGAGGAGATCACGATCCTCTCGGGGCGTTGCCATGAGCGGGAGACCGTGCCGTACAAGGCGATCGACGGCCTGATCGACGCTCTGGCGGAGCACCTGCGACGGCTCGGACGGCTGGAGGTCGAGGGGATCCTCCCCCGCGACGCGCTCTCGATGGCGCGGGTCTTCCCGGCGTTGAAACGGGTCGAGGCGATCGCCTCGGGTTCGAGACGGGGCCTCGACGTCACCGATCCCCGAGAGCTTCGCCGCCGGGCGTTCTCCGCGCTTCGCGACGCTCTGGGCCGGCTTGGGGCTCGACGTCCCTTGATCCTGGCCGTCGACGACCTGCAATGGGGGGACGTCGATAGCCTGGCGGTGCTCGCCGAACTCCTTCGCGAACCCGATCCCCCCTGGCTCTTGCTCATCGCATGTCATCGCGACGAGGACGTGGAGTCCAGCGCGTTTCTCAGGGAGTTCCAGGGACTGCGCGACCTCGTCGATCCGGGCGTGGAGTGGCACGCGATGGCCGTCGAGCCACTCGACGAGGCCGACGCGCGGGCGCTGGCCGAGGCGCTCCTGGGCGACCTCGGCGCGACGGCGGAGGGTGAAGCCGTCGCGAGGGAATCCGGGGGCAACCCGTTCTTCATGACCGAGCTGGCGCGCTCGATCCGTGAGGGAAACGCGAACGGCGCCACCTCGCTGAACCAGATGATCCGGGCCAGGGTCCAACGACTGCCGACGACCGCCCGAGGCCTCCTGGAAGTTCTGGCCGTGGCCGGCGGACCGCTCTCCAGGGAAGTCGCCGGGCGAGCGGCCGGCCTGTCCCCGACCGAGGAACGCCAGGCGATCGGGGCCTTGACGACCACGCGACTCGTTCGAGGCCTGGGAGCCACCGGACTCGACACGATCGAGACCTATCACGACCGCGTCCGCGAGGCCGTCAACGAGGGACTGGCCGCCACCGATCTGCGCGACCGACACCGCGCTCTGGCCGAGGCGATGGAGGCCCTCGGTCCAGCCGACCCCGAAGCCCTGGGCCATCACCTTCAAGGGGCGGGCGAACACACTCGGGCCTCGATCGCCTTCACCAGGGCCGCGGCCGACGCCTCGAACGCGCTCGCCTTCGACCGAGCGGCCCGGCTTTATCGATTGGCCCTGGAACTCGACCCCGCGACCCCCGCCGAATCTCGAATCCTCCGACGACGGCTGGGAGACGCCCTGGCCAACGCCGGTCGAGGGCCGGACGCCGCCAGGGCGTACGCGGACGCCGCGAACGTTCCAGAAACCTCGGAGGCGGAGGTCTTCGACCTTCACCGGCTCGCCGCGACGCAGTGGTTGATCTCCGGGCACGTCGACGAGGGCCTCGCCGCGCTCCGCGAGGTGATCGAGCCGCTCGGCTGGCGTCTTCAGTCCTCCCCACGACGCGCCCGCGCCGCGTACCTCTACCGTCGAACCTGCTTGAAACTGCGGGGTCGACGATTCCAACGTCGGGACTCCTCCGAGATCCTCCCGGCGGACCTCGCGAAGATCGACGTCTGCTGGGCGGCGGTCGCCGGCCTGAGCATGGTCGACTTCGTCCGCGCGTCCGATTTTCAAGCCAGGGGGCTGTCGCTGGCCCTCCGCGCCGGGGAGATCACTCGGGTCGCCCGAGCCGTCGCGATGGCGGCGGCGCATTCGGCGACGGGCGGCGGACGGAAGCACGCGCGAACCGCCCAACTGCTGGCCGAGGCGAGCGACCTGGCCCAGGAGGCGGGCGACCCCTACTCGCTGGGCATGGTCGATCTGGCCGAAGGGGCGACCGCCTTCCTGGAAGGGCGCTGGAGAGCCGCCTGGACCTCGTGCGACCGCGCGGCGAACGTCTTTCAGGAACGTTGCACGGGGGTCGCATGGGAAACGGTCACCGCCGAGTCGTTCGCCCTCTGGGCGCTCTCGCACCTCGGCGAGTTCGCCGAGCTCTCCGCGCGCTGGCCAGCCCTGCTTCGCCAGGGGACGGAGCGCGGCGACCTCTACGCGGTGATGAATCTGAACACCTATCTCATGTCGATCGTTCGCCTCGCCGCCGACGACCCGGAGGGTGCCGAGGAGGACCTCGCGCGAAACGCCTCGCGATGGTCGCGGACCGCTGGGTTTCACATTCAGCACCACGATCAACTCTGGGCGACGGCCCAGGTGGCCCTCTATCGCGGGGAGGGCCAGGCCGCCTGGTCTCTCGTTCAGGAGCGTTGGCCCGCGCTCCGTGGTTCCCTCCTGTTGCGAGTGCAATTCATCCGGGTTGTGATGACCTGGCTCCGCGCCCGCTGCGCGACGCTCGCGGCCAGGGAAGTCGGCCGGGACGCCAGGAAACGCTGGATTCAGGCCGCGGAGCGCGACGCTCGCCGACTCTTGAACGAGGGCGTCGCCTGGTCCTCGGCGTTGGGTCTGCTCGTCTCGGCGGGGGTGGCCGCTTCCCGGGACGACGAGAGTGAGGCCGTCGAACCGCTGCGCCGGGCCGAGGACGCCCTCGCCGCGGCCGACATGACGCTGTACGCCGCCGCCGCGCGACGCCAGCGCGGGAAACTCCTCGGAGGCCCGGAGGGTGAGGCCCTCGTCACCGCGGCCGACGCCGCGATGACCCGTCAGGGCGTCGTCAAACCAAGTCGAACGGCCGGAATGTTCGCCCCTGGCTTCGAGCGTTAAGCGGAGCGGGCTGGGAACGACCTCCCGAGCCTTGATCCCAACTGGCCCGGGAGTGGTTGACGGCCTGTCGCTGAGGAACGGGCCGAGACCCTCGGGCGACCCGTCGAGAGGAAACCGGTCGTCAGACGATGGGCTGGGTGTTCGTGGGACGATCGAGGAGTTCCAGCGCCTGGCGGAAGATCGGTGCCAATCGGTCGTCGAACCAGGGCTTTTTGAGGAACCAGCGCACGTTGTTCGCGAGGGTGGCCCTTCCGATCGTGTGCAGCTCCTTTTGATGACGGACAAGGGCCACCACGCTCGCCAGCGTGTAGAGCAACTGCGAGAATTCCTCGGGCATTCCCTGGTCGGGACGTCGGCGGAGCTGCTTGGAGAGGGTCTTGATCCGGCCGAGCAGGCCGAGCACGTCGGCCTCCCTCAGCGCCTCGGCCTCGTCGGGGGTCGGGTCGACCAGCGAGAGCAGGCAGAACGGCCGCCCCGTCTGGGCGAGCGAACGGCCACGGCGAATCGGAAGCAACGGACTTTCGGAGGGCACGTACTCCTTGAGGTCGGCCGGGTCGACCGTCTCGGAGAGCGGCATTTCCAGCCGGAAGCTCAGCAAGAGGCTCATCTCGTCGTCGGTGGGAACCAGCGAGGGCTCCTCGTAGGCGATCATCTCGTCGCTGACGTCCATGACCCGCGAGTCGGCCTGGCTGACCTCGGGGTCGATGTAAGGGAAGACCTTGTAGGCGATATGCAGCCGGTTGAACTGCGAGGCGTTGGAGACCTTGAGGATGGCCATCCAATCCTCGAACCGCGAGCCCTCGGTCTGGTTGTCGCGAAAACCCCGTGGGATCGCCTCGTGGACGAACCGCTGGAAGGCGCGTTTGGCGGTGGTCAAGGAGTTGTGAAGAAACTGCTTGTCCTTGCCTGGAAAGTCCGCGACCAGTTCGTCGAGGGTCCGGGGAGGTCGACCGTCCCGGAACTCGGGTGCCAGGAGGATTTCCCGAAAGCAGACCCAGAGGTGCGGCTTGTTGGTACGCTCGCAATGGTGGCGAAGTGATTGCAACGCTCGGTGCAGGATCAAGAGCGCGTACAGCGCGTCGGGATCGAGACCCTGATCGACCTCGGAGGCCATGGCCTCCGCGGCCTCGACGGTCAGCGGGGCCTCCTTGGACCGGGCCTTCCGTCGATAGATGTCCATGACGTGGTGCTTCAACGCCTTGAACAGATAGTCGCGATGTCGGGAGGGTTCTTTCCTGGCTTCCTTCTCGGCCCTGGAGCGTAGAAACTTGCCCAGGTAATCGTTGCGTTCCGCTTTCAAGAGAAAGTCGACCGCGGCGTCGTGGGCCTCGTCCGCCGGAGCCCGCATCAGGATTTGAAGGGTCTCGCGTACTGGCTCGTAATAGGCCGTCGAGAAGGCGGGCCAGTTCTCCAGCTTATCCTCGCGAGTTTCCAGTTCCCCTTTGGGCACCAGTGCTTCCATCGTCGCGCCTCCCGAGAGCGTCCCACCGTTGGAGCGTGTCCAGGGGCCTCGCGGTTCCAGGGCGCGCCCCTCTTGACAGCAACGACGCCCCAAGATCGCCCATCTTGCGAAGATTTTTCCAGGAATCGCGACGGGACGCCACGGAGCGCTCCCACTCGATCCCGGATTGCGGTTGACCGGGGGGGCTTTCGGGGTCGAAGATGGCCACGAGTCCACCCTCGCGAGGGCCTCTGGTCCGCTTGGGCCGGGCCATGCCCCGCCCCGCTCCTCAACCTCGAAAGGCTTCCGCTCCGATGCAGCTCGCCGACCTCAAGGGCAAGACGATCGCGTTCCTGGCATCCGGCGGCCTCGATAGTTGCACGATCACCCGATGGTTGACCGACCACGGCGTGACCGTGGTCGCCGTCACCGCCGACCTCGCGCAGCCCGACGAGGTGAACTTTGACGACGTCCGCGATCGGATGCTCGCCTCGGGCGCGGTTGAGTACGTGGCCGTCCCCCTCCGCGAAGCCATCGCCGAGGCGGGCCTGGAAGCGATCCAGGCTCAGGCCTGTTACGAGGGACGCTACTGGAACACCACCGGGATCGGGCGTCACGTCACCGTCGCCGGCACGCTGCCGATCCTGCGCGATCGAGGCATCACCGTGCTGAGCCACGGCGCCACCGGCAGAGGCAACGATCAGGTCCGATTCCAGCTCGTCACCAACATGCTCGCCCCCGACGTCACCGTCTACGCCCCCTGGCGCGACCCCGCGTTCCTTGGCGCGTTCGGGGGCCGCTCCGAGATGATCGACTTCTGCAAGGCCAAGGGACTCCCGATCAAGGCGTCCAAGGACGCCCCGTACTCCACCGATTCCAACCTCCTGGGCCTGACCCACGAGGCGGGCAAACTCGAATCGCTGGAAACCCCCCCGAGCTTCGTCGTTCCGGAGATGGGCCGACGCCCCGAC
>JBFWRA010000379.1:0-5244 GCA_050249155.1 Isosphaeraceae bacterium
CGAACAAGGCGACCATCAGCCTGGCCTGCCTGGGCGGGGCGCTCAGCCTGGGACTGGCGGTCGCCGGGGGAGTCGCGCGATCCGCCGGCAAGGGGCACTTACTTCTCTCCGCCCTGGCCGGACTGATTCTTGGGGCCGCCGCGGGGGGCGCGTCGGCTCGGGCGCTGGTTCCCTGGTTCGTCAAGAACGAGCGGCCGCTGGCCGACGACCTGGT
This sequence comes from Isosphaeraceae bacterium, assembly GCA_050249155.1. Lineage (GTDB taxonomy): Bacteria > Planctomycetota > Planctomycetia > Isosphaerales > Isosphaeraceae > JBFWRA01. Next base: position 215 of record JBFWRA010000379.1, read on the forward strand.
CTTGCCGATGCTCACCCACGGCGGAATGGCCGCGGCGATCGGTCTGGCGGCGGGTCTGTCGCTGGCGATCGGCCTTGCGGGCCCGCCGTCGCGTTTCGTCCGGTCGGCGATCGCGGGGCTCGCCGGCGGGGCGGTTTCCGCCCTGCTCTATGAGCCCACCGCCGCGTTCCTCTTTCCTCTGGACCAGACCGGTCAACCCCTGGCCGCGGGCCCCTGGTCTCGACTCATGGCGCTGGCGGTGCCGGCGGTCTCGATCGCGCTTCTCGCGGTGTTCTCGACGCGAGAGCCGCGCCCGCGGAGTCAGCGCTCGGCGCTTCGATTAGCCTTCCGCAGGCTTCCGTAACGTCTCCGTCCACTTCAGGAACGACGACGCGAGGATCACCGCGGCGCAGACCAGCAGCATGACCGTGAGCCCGATATTCAACCAACCGCGCACCACCGCGCCGGTCTGGGTCATCTTCCAGAACTTGCCGGTGATCTCATAGAACCCGGCCGTCGCCGTGGTCGTCGCCACGAAGAGCATGGGCACCAGGGTGACCGGCAAATAGCGCCCCCGTCCGGCGTTGACCATCACCGTCGAGACCACCGCCAGCGCGATCACCGCGAGCAGTTGATTGGCCATCCCGAACATCGGCCAGATCGTCTCGACCGAGCCCGACCAGATGAAGTACGACCAGCCCGCGACCACCAGGGCCGTCGCCAGGATCGAGCCCGGCACCCAGTCCAGGTCGCCCAGCGGCTTCCAGACCTTGCCGAGAAACTCCTGAACCATGAACCGGCCGATCCTCGTGCCGGTGTCAATCGTCGTCAGGATGAACAACGCCTCGAACATGATGGCGAAGTGATACCAGTACTTGATCAGCCAGTTCATGCCTGGCAACGCGGCCGAGAAGATCCTGGCCATGCCCACCGCCAGCGTCACCGCGCCGCCAGTCCTGCCGTGCAACGACTCCTGCACGTCCTTCTCCATCGTCGCCAGTTGCCCAGCCGCCGCCGCGCCGCCGTCATGGCCGTGCTGGTCCACCTCCATCGCCTTCAGCGCCTGGGTGAATTGCGGACGTCGCGAGAGATCGACGTTAATGTCGTAATACATCGCGTTCGGCAGCGCCGCCGCGGCGATGAGCGCGACCACGCCCACCAGGCCCTCCATCAGCATCGCCCCGTAGCCGATCATCCGCGCGTCGGTCTCGCGGTCCACCATCTTGGGCGTCGTGCCCGAGGAGACCAGCGCGTGAAACCCCGAGATCGCCCCGCACATGATGCAAATGAACACGTAAGGGAAAATGGGTCCGTCGAAGTAGGGGCCTCCTCCGGACGCGAACTGATGATTGACGGCCGGGGCCTCCAGCGTCGGGTTCGCCACGACCACGCCCAGGACCAGCAGCGCGATGGTCCCGATCTTGAGGAAGCTCGACAGGTAGTCGCGCGGGCAGAGCAACAGCCAGACCGGCAAGATCGACGCGACGAACCCATAGATCGCGATCGCGGCGATGGTCTGGTTCCGGCTCAGGGCGAAAAAGGGCTCCAGGGCCGACCCAGGTATCCAGGCGCCGGCGACCGTGGCCGCCAGCACCCCCACCGCGCCGACGAGCGACGCCTCGACGACCTTTCCCTTGCGAAATCGATACATGTACCAGCCCACGAACAGGGCGATCGGGATGGTGCACGCGATGGTGAACGTGCCCCAGGAGCTACCTGGGACGAGCCTTCTGGCCTGGTCCGGGAGCACCCAGCCCTTGCCGCCGGGGGCGGAAGTCATCGGTTGGTCGGCGGGCGCGGCCAGGCGGAACGACTCGTGGAAGAGCATCGTGTCGTCGGGGCCCTCGCCGAAGGTGTAGGTCGATCCGGCGGGCACCTGGTACAAGGTGGGCTCGCCCGGGGTCAGGCGCTTCTCGAAGCTGGAACCTCCGGGATAGGTCAGCACGGTGCCGGCCTTCATCGGCACCTCCTCGCCGCCCAGGGCCTTGACCACGACGATGCCCAGCCCCGCCAGCGCGATGATAATGATATAAAGGATGGCCACCGCCGTGGCGATCCCCGCCGGCCTGCCGATCTCTTGCCGGGCGATTCCGGCGAGGCTTTGACCGCGCCGCTGAACCGAGGCCGCCAGCACCATCATGTCCTGCACCGCGCCCGCGAGGCAGACCCCCACGACCAGCCAGATCAGCCCTGGCATGTAGCCGAACTGGATCGCCAGGACCGGGCCGATCAGCGGCCCGGCCCCGGAGATCGCGGCGTAATGGTGACCGAAGAGGACCCAGCGGTTGGTCGGGTGGTAGTTCTGGCCGTCGTAAAACTCATGAGCGGGGGTGACTCGCGTTCCGTCCAGGGCCGCGACCTTCGCCGCGAGGAAAGCGCTATAATAGCGGTAGGCGACGGCCAGAACGGCCAGCACGCCGAGCATCAACGGCATCGCTTTCACGGTCATCGCGTCAACGACCTCTTTGGGGCGGCGGTGTCGGGGGTGCGAGAGTCTGGGTGAGCCTGTTCAGTCTACGGCTCCGCTCCGTCGCGTCAACGCCGGGCCGTCGTTCACGATCCGAAACGGGAATACCGCCCGATTCTGAACCCGCTTGCGTCGCGGAGCCCTGACGGAGATGCTGGTCATGGGCGATGCGGGTTGGACCAACCACCGGCGCACGTCAACAGGGGTCGCGCGAGCCGCTCTGATCGACGCCCCTAGGCCGGTTCACCATGACGAGGGAGTCCGCGAAGCGATGGAGTGTCTCGGTCCGCGGTGCGCCGCGCAATTGTTGGAATGGCTCTCGGCTTACGCCAGGGGAGAGGCCGTCGCGTTTCCCGCCGTGGCGGAAGGGGACACGCCCGCTCCTCGACAGGGATCGCTGTTCCGCTCGGCTCCATACTCCGACGAGGCCGCGGCGATCCGCTCGGCGGCCGAGTTCGCCGGCGCGGTCGAGCACCTGGAATACGCCGTGTTTCGGCGCTATCAGAATCAACTCACCCGGGCCGAGCGCGCTCGGCTGGATAACACGATCGCCAACGCCCTGTTCAAGGCCGAGCGCTACGTCGGTAGCCTGGAAGCTGGCGACCGAGCGATCGCCGAGGCCGAGATCTCGGCCCTCAGAACGACCGTCGTCGAAGGACGAGAACGGGCCGACCGCATGCGTCAACAGGCCAAACGCGCCGACGTCAAGCTCGCCCAGCTTGCCCATCTCAACCCCGAGGGGTTCGAGGAGTTCGTCGGGGAACTCTTCGAAGCGATGGGTTACACCGTCGAATGCGTCGGAGGCACCGGGGACGAGGGGGCCGACCTCCTTGTGAAACGGGGAGATCTCCGCGCGGTGGTCCAGTGCAAGTACCACAAGACAGGCGTCGTCGGGTCTCCGGAACTCCAGAAGTTTCTGGGGACGATTCACCACACGTCGAGCCACAAGGGTTTCTTCGTGACGACTCGCACCTTCTCGCTGTCCGCCGAGAAGTTCGTCGCGGCGCATCCCATCGAGCTGATTGACGGTCCCAGGCTGGTCGAGCTCGTGCAAGACGCCCTCGGCCCCGGCGCGAAGCGTGAGGCCGAGCCCACCTGGTTCTGAACGAAAACGAAACGACGCGTCACACGTGGGGATTTTTGGCCTAGAATATACGCATGGTCTCTCGCGGTGGTCGGTTGCGACCACTTGAAACGATGAGGTTCGTGGCGTTTTTCCGGCGGTCCCTTCTTTTCTCAAACGCTCAAGCCCACCGCCAACGTACACGACGGTGTCGTCGGGATGATGCCGGCGACGATGCGTCGCAATGGATCGCGGAGGCAAACACTTGACTGGGGTTCGGTGACGGTTTAGCTTCGTGCCGCGCGGGAGGGATCCGCGTTCCCGTCGCCCCCTCAGCCAAGGAGGGTTCTTGATGGCCACCTGTAACCAACAGCTCACACCCTGTCAGCTCAATCTTCCCGATGAATTCGAGGACCTCACCGGTCTGCTCGAAACGGACCTTCGCGCGATTGTCTCGGTCCTCACCCAGCGCGCCGGCGAGCGGCTCTTGTTGACCACCCGCGAGTCTCGGCAGCTTCGCGCCAACCTCTGGAACCGCCTCACCCAGGCCATCAACCAGACCGTTGAGCCGCTGTCGGCCGACCGCCGCTAAATCCTCATTTGAACATGAAACCGCGAATGAATGCCCCAGTGAGTCGAGTACCCCTGGCACCATGGCGCGCGTCCTGCTCGGCGTGACCGGCTCGGTGGCCGCGTCGCGGACACCACGGTTGTACCAGACTCTCACGGCGGCCGGGCACTCGGTCCATGTCGTGGCGACCACGCCTTCGCTCTATTTCTTCGACCCCAATCAACTGACGCCACCCCTTCAAGATCCCGACGCCCCCCAAGCCGGCCCACTTCTCCGGGACGCCGACGAGTGGCCAGGGAACCAGTACCAGCGCGACGATCCCGTCCTCCACATCGAGCTTCGCAAGTGGGCCGACGTGCTCGTCGTCGCGCCGCTGGACGCGAACACGCTGGCCAAGTTCGCGCTCGGACTGGCCGATAATCTCTTGACGTGCGTCTTCCGGGCCTGGGACTTTCAAAGGTCGGTGATTCTCGCCCCGGCGATGAACACCCTGATGTGGGAAAGCCCCGTCACCCTCCGCCACCTTCGCCAACTTCTGGAAACCTTCGGGGATTCCAGGGTCCTCCCGGTCGGGAACGCCTGGGGACTGGAACAGGCCCCGGACGTTTTCGCCCGTTGCGCGCCGGGGATCGTGCTGATTCCACCCCAGGCCAAGCGTTTGGCTTGCGGCGACGTCGGCCCGGGGGCCATGGCGGAGGTCGCCACCATCGCCGAGGCCGTGCGACGCTGGGGCGCGTCGATCGAAGCCTGAACCTTCCCCGGGCGGAAAAGCGCGGCTCGGGGGGCTTGGCCCGGTCTGGGTGGTCTTTCATAATGAAGAGGATGGAGTCACAGGTGGCCCGCGGGACGTAGGGGAGGACGATGCGCGCTTGATCCAGAGCGTCGACCCATTGGGCCCACGCGACCGTCGGAAGGCCCCCGGGTTGATGGTCGCGGCCGACTTCGATCTG
>JBFWRA010000380.1:0-5226 GCA_050249155.1 Isosphaeraceae bacterium
GAGCGTCACCGAGGCCGTCTCGGGCGCGTCGAGTCCGACGAGGATCACGGGGCCGTTCGCACCGGCCTGGGCCTTTTTCTTGGTGGTCTGCTTGGCGGTCTGCTTCTTCTTGGCGTTCGGGTTTTGATTCGCCTTGGCCTTGGCCTTGGCTTTCGCGTTGGCCGCGATCGGCGGCGGGCCGACCCGGAACCGCCCCGGTCGCTCTCCCCCGGTGGCTTGCCCACGCACCACGTCGAGGGTCAGAACGCGCCCCTCGGACACCGAGATCTCCCCCTCGTACTCGGCGGTCGCTCCCTGAGCGGAGCCCAGACCGAGGCGCAGCTCCAGCGTCACCAGGCCCGGCGGCATGGGAACGGGTCGCGATCGACCGGGCCCGGCGGAACTCCCCGCACCGGCGGTGCCCGGCGGTTCGTCCTGCTCGTGGGAGAGGACCGAGACGGCGGCCATCAAACCGAGCACTAGAGTGGCGGAGATGGTCGCGGTCAACTGCGCGGCGCGCGGTCGGCTCATCGTGGGGCTCCTCGGCCGTCGGCTCGATGGGGGAGTGTCTCTCGCCAGAGGATATCGAGGAGCGACACTTCGGAAAAGGCTCCGAAATCCATCGGCGTCGATTCAATCCCTCAGACCGGAGTCACGCGGAGCAGAGTGACCGCGATACGCCCGCCTAGACAAGTCTCGACGTCGGCTCCCGCGACGCGCGGCCGACCATGGTAATTCCCAGCGTACTCGGCGCGGCGGCCGTCCTCCACGATCCGAAACGTCAAGGGCAGCGGGGATGGATCGAGTGGGCAGAAGACGATCTCGGGTTCGAGATCCGCTTTCTCGGGGTGCGGCAAGTTCACGCTCCAGAGCGTGCCGGGTTCCCAGGGCCGCGCGACAAGCTCATCCAGTACGCGACGAGTCCAGCGCGCCGCGCTTGGCCAGTCGATCTCGCGCCCCCTGGCGACGTAATGCGAGACCGCGATGGCGGGTCGCCCGTGAAGGACGGCCTCCCTGGCGGCGGCGACCGTGCCGGAATAGTGGACGTCCGACCCGAGGTTTCCCCCCGCGTTGATCCCCGAGACCACCCAGTCGAGCGCGGGTTCCAGATGATGGAGGGCGACCCGCACGCAGTCGGCCGGCGAGCCGTCGACAGCGATCCGACCGTCGGGGCGTCGATCGATCAAGAGCGGACGATGGGTCGTCACCGAGTGTCCACAATTGGAGTACTGACCAACCGGCGCGACGACCCGAGCGCGCCCCAGACCCTCGATCGCCGACGTCAACGCCTGGAGTCCAGGCGCATCGATCCCGTCGTCATTGGTGAGCAAGAAAACGCGACTCCCCGCGCCTTTCATCTCCGAGGCTCCAGGATTCAATCATGAACGAGGCGGCGAGACGCGTGACGCCTCGAAACGGTCGCGACGCGATCATAAGCCGTCCGGCCGTGTCCGCCGAGTGGGAATGCCGACGAAAGGAGTGGGACCGACGCCAAGCCTCGCGATTCCAACAGGTTAGCGTGGGGAGGGGTGACCCGACCGACACGCGCGGCGGTGGGGGATTGAACTGCTCGGGGTGAACGACTATGATACCCCTTGTCCTAAGCGAAACGAGGTGCCAGGCGAGAGCGTGCGTAACCCCTTCGTTCCCACTTTCTCGATGACTCTCGGCTGGCTCGTCGCTGCTTTGACGTTCGGGGGATTAGCTCAGTTGGGAGAGCGCTTGCATGGCATGCAAGAGGTCAGGGGTTCAAGTCCCCTATCCTCCACTCGCGTCCGCGGGGAATTCTTGACCCGCAACTTTTCTTGAGTCTCCGTGTCGGCTCCTCGATCGTCTCGATCACGTTCCCCAGGCGCGAAAGCGATGGCCGGGAATCGGGCCTCACGGTGGGCGTTGCCCTTTCTCGGGCGGAGGCCTGTATAGATGGCGGAAAAGCCGTCCGATTCTCCCGTTCGGATCATCGGGAGCCGGGAACTTCACCAGAATCTTCCAGGCATCCTGAAAGAACTGGAGAACGATCGCGTCCGGTACGTGCTCACGGTTCACGGCAAGCCCAGGGCGGTGCTCGTGGGGGCCGAACCGTACCTCAACATGGTTCTGGACGGCAAGGGACCGAGTGAAGCCCTCGTCGGACTTCAGCTCAGCGCCCTGCTGGGTGGAAGTCTGGCCTCGATGCCACTGGACGACCTGGAGAAAGCGCTCGAGACCAAGCCCCGCTGAGGTGGGGTGAACCCGCGCTCGAAGCCCTCGACCAATCAAACAAGGCCCGGCCGGGCGAACGCCCGGCCGGGCCTTTTCGTGGCCGGCCGACCAGCTTCGCCTCAGTTCGCGCCCACGGTCAGCGAGGGCAGGGGAGATCGGCCCGGCCTCCAGCCACTTCCGCTGGGCTTTCGTCGGCTCGTCACTCGCTCCGGCGTCGCCGCTCGGATCTCTTCCTCCTCGCTTGGCGTGTTCCGCTCGGTCTTCGGAGTCGTCTCGATCGCCGCGCCCTCGGCCACGGTCATCTCGTCGACCTCGCGGAATCGGTCGGTGTCGAGCGACGGGTCCATTCGCAGACCCGCGGTGACGGGCTCGCCATCGGATTTGGGAAGCCAGGAGGAGCGTCGCGTTCTCGTTTCGTTCGCGGAGTCGTTTCGCCGCGAGGCGAGGACCGGGGGACGAATGCCGAGCATCTCGGGAGGTGGCAGGGTCACTGATCCGGGAGCGTCCTCGGGCCGACCCATCGTGATCGCCACCGGAGCGCCGTCGGGAGACTGTCCACGGGCGACGTCGACGTCCTGAGCGCCTCGACGAGGATCGACGCGGTCGGCGTTGTTCGCCATGAGGGTGTTCGACGATCCAGGAACGGTTCGGGCGGGGGCGTACAGGGCCATCAAATTATTGCGATTGAGAATGGAATAGATCGAGTTCGGGGTGGCGTAAAGGCCCCGGTCCCCTCGGGGTTCGGCGAAGTCGCAAACCCCCGCGACGTATCCGTCATCCGTGAAGAGTCCGCCGCCGGAACGTCCTTGCTTCGGAGCGATGGCGCACTCGATGGCCTCGTAAGCGCCGTTGCCTTGCAAGCCCTTCATCGATGGGTTGAGGATCACGGTGCTCCAGGCGGTGGCGTCGTTGCCTTCGGAGCATCCGACCGTGGTCATATTCATGCGAGCCTTGGGCTGCCAGTGCGCGGGAACCACCCTCGCGTAGGGGAGCCTGCGGCCGGGCCGGATGCGGATCAGGCCGACGTCGCGCGTGAAGTCGTAGTCGATCGCCTGTCCGGGGTGGGTTTCGTTGGCGTAGTGGACCTGGGCGGGCTTGTAGCCACTGAGTTTGCCGTCGAAGAGGTCGACCGTGATCTTCTGAGGGAATCGCGAGGGCGGCACCTGCGCTCGACCTTCCAATTTGAAGATATGGGCGCAGGTCAGGATGATCGACTCGGTCGGAGACGAATAGATGACGGTGCCCGAACCAAATCCGATGGCTCCCTGGCCGTGGACCTTGATGCGGACGACGGTCTCCCAGGGTTTGGGGTTGGGCGCGGGGGCGGCGTCCCGGGCGTCTTCCGCGACGCGAGCAGCCTCGTTGGGCTCCGTGGGACGTGTCGCGGAGACGTGCTTGGCGCGCGCTTGCTGATAGAGGCTGGCGAGCTGGGCGACCGGTTGAGCGCCCGAGGTTCTGGCGAGTTCGCGACCGGAATCAGGATCGATGACGACGAACGTGGGAACGCCCGTGACCTGGTAACGTTCGGCGAGTTCAGGGTTCTCGTCGACGTCGACGGGCTTGATCGGATAACCCTTGCGGAGCAACTGGTCGACCGCCGGGCGCATCTGCCGGCAAGGGCCGCACCATTCCGCGGAAAAGTCGAGCATCACCGGTTCGCTCGCGGGCTCGGTCCAGCAAGGGAGGGCGAGGGCGAGCAAGAGGGTGGCGAGATTCATGCCGCACGGACTCCTTTCCCGCGAGACGACCCGAGGACCCGCCTCCGCGCCGTTGCGCGAGGTGGCTCGGGCCGATCGAACCTTTGGGCCCGGACCGTGACGCCCTGGCGTTCCGGTCGTAAGGCTTTGGGTGACGTTCGGGCCGTTTGCCGCGTGGCCGAGCTGACGGTGGGTCCGATGAGCATCGCCCGCTCCGTGGGTCGATCGTGGAGACAGGACGAGGGCGCGTCGGGACGGACCGTCCGGTCGCTCAACCTGGCCGAAAGAAGTGGAGTGGGTGCGAGGAGCGCAGCGAGTTGGCGGAGAGACCGAGATCCCTCAACCCTTCCTTGGGCGGGCCGCGCGTCGAGGGCCCCGCGACCCACCTTCATGGCGAGCCGCGTCCCCACGAACCACCCGGGATTCCACGCGCCTGGGACGAGAACCGTCCAGGTTCGCGGAGGGCCGTTCGCGAGTGGCGGTGAGTCGTTGACGTCCTTGTCCTGGTTGGCGTCTCGGCATCCTGCCGGGACGACGAAGAACGAGGGCGTCGCGTCCACCGCGTGGGGCCCCTTTTACGAGAAGTCGGCATGTAGTACCAGATCACTTATCGGGTTTTTCGCCCCCTTTCTTGAAGGTTTTCTCCAGGGACTTCTCCCGCTTCTCCGCGAGGGTTCTTATCACGCTGGCGGGCCTCACCGAGGGTCGAGTAAGATGGCCGGTCCAGACCCGGAGGGACCGACTCGCGATGACCACGCGCTTCCTGGAGGACCTCGCCCAGTACGGCCCGGACGCTCCCTTCTCCGGGAGCGTCGAGGAGGCGCGCGCCTACTGCGCCCGGCTCGCGGCGTCGCATTATGAGAATTTCCACGTGGTCACCTGGCTCACGCCCAGGTCGCTTCGTCCCGCGTTCGCCAGTCTCTACGCCTTCTGCCGATGGTCCGACGACCTCGGCGACGAGGTGGGCGACCCCTCGCGCTCCCGGGAGTTGCTCGCCTGGTGGCGCGACGAGCTTCGAGGACTGTACCACGGCCGGACCCGACACCCCGTCATGACCGCCCTGGCGCCCACGGTCGCCGAGTTCGACATACCCATCGATCCGTTTCTCGACCTGATCTCCGCCTTCGAACAAGACCAGGTCGTGACCGATTACGCGACTTATGAACAATTGCTCGATTATTGCGCTCGATCGGCCGATCCTGTCGGTCGGCTCGTGCTGCGTCTCGCCAGAGCGCACACGCCCGAGAACGTCGCGCTCTCGGACCAGACCTGCACCGGGCTGCAACTCGCGAACTTCTGGCAGGACGTGGCCCGCGACCGCGCGATCGGTCGGGTCTATCTGCCTCGG
>JBFWRA010000381.1:0-5220 GCA_050249155.1 Isosphaeraceae bacterium
ATTCTCGGCATGTTCCCAAGTCGACGGCCGCCACCAACGTTCCGGGGCGTTCCCGTTCGCCTGATTATGAACGACGACGGCCTCGCCCGGGAAGACGGGACGATCGGGGCGAGGGAGACGCTGATTCCCTCGGGTCTCCCGCGCGCTCGGTTCGTACCGGCGGGTGATCGAGGTTGGGGATGCTTCCGGCATGAGTCTTCGGGTGGACGCGCGACGATGGCTTCGACTGGTGGGGATCGCGGTGGGAACCGTCGCGGCCCTGGTCGTCTTGAGCACGTTTCGGGAGATTTCCGCGGTCATCACGAGTACCCTTGGCCTCTCGCTGAGTTATCGAAACCGGATGCTGATGGGGTTCCTCGCCGCGTTGGTGGTTGGGCTCTGGATGCAGCATGGGATGCGCTTCAGGTCGAGAGCGGGATCCTCCTCAACGTGGGACCGAGCCTGTGATTTCGTGTACCGAGGGCCGTTGCCGGCGCTGGTGGCCGGTGCGATCCTTCTGATGGCGGCGACGTGGGTTCCCCACTACCTGACCTGGCCCTGGTGGGCCGACACCGATCACTTCGCGGTCTCCGCGCTCTCGTGGCGCGCGGGGATTCTGCCGTACAAGGACCTCGTCGACTACAACTTCCCCGGCCCCACCTACCTGATGTGGGTGCTCGGGACTCTGTTCGGCTGGGGCCGAACCTGGCCGTTTTACGCCTTCGACGCCACCTGGCTTGGGGTCGTCGTCGTGGGGCTGGCCCTCTGGAGCCGGGCGCGCTTCGCCGATCCCCTCCCAGGGCTAACGGCTGGGCTGTTCCTTTGCGCGCTTTATCTGAACCTTCCGGTTTCCGAGGTCGCTCAGCGGGACTGGTACACGGCGACCCTCTCCCTGGTGGCGATCCTGATTCCGCAATCCTCACCGGCACCCCGCCGACGCGATTTAATCCTCTCAGCCCTGGCGATGGCCCTGGCGCTGGCGACCCGGCCTCACGCGGTCCTGTTCTTGCCGGCCGTCGCGCTGGTGGCGGGGGGCGAGTCGGGAACGCCTCGCGAGCGACTCCGAAGAGCCCTGGGTTGGACCTGCTCATTCCTCGCGATGGGGGCGCTGGCGTTCCTCCCCCTGGCCGCCTTCGGCGTGCTGGACGACTTCCTCGCGAACCTGACCTATTTACGACCAGGCGGCCCCTATCATCGGACCTCGTTCGACGACTTTCTCCTAAGACTCTTTTTCGCGAGGGATGACGACGGCTATCGGATCACCACACTGGGGATGGCGGCGATCCTCGCGCTGGCCGGGCCGGTTCGTCACCAACGCGCCTCGGCGGTCTGGCTCCTCGCCCTGGCCGGCGCGGCGTTGTACTTGCCGATCAGTCCGGTACCGCATGGGTACCTTCGTCAGCCTGGGCTTCTGTTCACGCTCGTGGCGCTCGGTTTCGAACTAGGGGTGGTGACTTCCCTCGTCGGGCTGAGGGCCCCGGTCCGGCTCCTGGCGTTCGCGACCGTGTTGATCGGATTCATGCCGGGTTTCCCTGGGAACTGCGATCTCAAGGTCAGCCTCCGCGCCGTCGTCGACCTGGCACGGGGGAAGTCGCCTGAGGAGGTGCCTCCCGGCGTCACCGGCATGTTTTACGACTATTACCCTGGTCCGGAAGAGTATCCATGGAATGATTATCTCGATATGCTCGAATATATACGAACCGAGACCCGGCCGACGACCCCGGTCGCCAACGTCCTGCGACACTACCCCAATCCGCCGATCAACGGTCCGGTCGGGCGGCTCTCGCCGTTCCCGCACGCGTCGGGAATCCTCTGGTTCCGCTGGATCGGCCCGGAACTCGAGGAGGATTACGCGAGGGCGCTCGCAGCCTCCACCGACGCCGTGGTCGTCTGGGCCCCCGCCGAGACCGAGCTCTTGCCATCCCTGGCGCTTCCCCGCCTCGTCGAGGTGATCCGACGCAACTACCAGCCGGAGGCCCGGTTCGGAAACGTCGAGGTCTGGCGACGTTCGCCGGCGCGGGGCGACCCGACTCTCCCACGATAACTCAACCAAACGCCTTTCGGAGCCGCTCCAGACTCCTGGGAACGGCGGTCTCGGCGTCCTCGTTCCCCTCGAATTCCAGGGAAATCCAGCCTCGATAATCGCGCGCCCGGAGAATACCGGCGATCCGGTCGTAGTCCAGGTCCAGCGCGTACCAACGGCCCCCGCCGTCGTAAGTCTTGGCCTGCACCAGCGCGATCGGCACCTTCGACCCGGCCATTCGCTCCATCTGTTCGTACGAATCCTCCAGGAAATTGCCGGTATCGAGGGTCGTCTGAAGCCAGGGGGAATTGATCGCCTCGACGATCCGCAAAACGCCCTGAGCCGTCCTGCCCAGCCCCCAATGATTCTCCAGACCCAGCACCACCCCACACTCCTCCGCCCTTGGCAAAAGCGCCCCGATCGACTGAATGACCCAGTCGAACGCGCGATCCTCGGAAATGCCGGGCAGGGGAGGCTCGATCCCCTTGTTGGCCATCAACGCGTCGAACGACCGCGTGGTCCCCCAGCGACCCGTGTTGATCCGCATGGTGGGAATGCCCAGCCTGTAGGCCAGGTCGATCTGGTACAACGTCTTCTGGACGTTGGTCCGGCGGAGGTCGGCGTCGGGGTAAACGAACCCCTGGTGCGTCGAAAAGCCCATCAGGGCCAGCCCTTGCGAGTGGGCCCGGCGCTTCAGGTTCTGAAGCGCTCCGTTCGACTCGTCGGTCATCTGAACGTGAAGCAGCTCGACGCCGTCAAAGCCCATCGCGGCGGCCTTGTCGATGCAGTCCCCCACGTCGAGCCTCTTCCCCCGAAATTGCCAGAACGAGTAGGTGGAGACTCCGATGGACTGGGGCTTGCGCTTCTCTTTTGGGGCCGTGGTGTCGTCCTGACCCGCCAGGACCCGCTCGGCGGTCAGTCCAGAGAGCGCCGCGGCGGTGAGTCCGGTCCCTATTAGAAAACCTCTGCGATGCGTGGTGTTCATGAGTGTCTTGACCTGTCGAGGCGATCGACCTGAAAATCCCTGGCACGCCCTCGCCGCTGATCGGAATCTTTGGAGCGGCCATTGTCAATGAGGCGGTATCGAACACAATCCACTTTGGGAACGTCCAATCCCTAGCGGCAAAGTGCGCGCTCGTGGGGGCGCTCGCTCTGATCGAGCAATTCCTTTGAGGATCGGTCATCGACCCAAACGGTTCCGACCAGTGAGGAGATCCCTGGACAATGAAACGTTCCGTCACGTGGCTGATCGTGGGTCTGACGACGCTTTCCCTGGTCTCGATCGTGGGGCCGGCCGGCCCGCGCGCTCGCGCTCAAGTCCCGGAAAAGCGTCGCAAGGTCGTCAAGACGGACGCGGAATGGGCGAAGCTCTTGACGAGGAACCAGTTCCTGGTGACCCGCCGGAAAGCGACCGAGCCCGCATTTTCCGGGAGGTATGTGAACAACCACGCCCGAGGGATTTACTCCTGCGTGTGCTGTGGCGCGGAATTGTTCGCTTCGCCCAAGAAGTTCAACTCGGGAACGGGTTGGCCGAGCTTCTGGCTTCCGATTGATCCGAAGCGAATCGACACCGCCCCCGACTTTCACCAGGCCGAGCCTCGGATCGAGGTCATGTGCATGGACTGTGGAGCGCATCTGGGCCATGTCTTCAACGACGGTCCGCCACCCACCGGCCTGCGGTACTGCATCAACTCGGCCGCCTTGAAGTTCCGGCCGGTGCCCGCGACCCGATCCACCGGCAAGACCAAGAAGTCGGCCGAGGACGAACCGAGCGAACCCGAGGCGCCGCCTCCGAGCGAAGACCCAGACAAGTGACGGTCGCCTCCAGGACCGGCCGATTCGCGCCGGGGCGACTGATTCGGACGAGGGCCGAGGAGGCGGGGGAAGAACTCCCGGGCTACGCCACGGTCGGATCGACCGGCGATCTTCGGGCCTCTCCCTCGACGCGGGGGATTCGCTCCACGAGGTTCGGGGCTCGGTCGTCCGGCAGGACCCCGGTGGGTGCCGCCAGCCTCAAGGGCTGAATCTCCTCAAGGCGCTCTCGTTCCCAGGTTTCGACCCAGTCCGACCAGAAAAGCTTGATCTCGTCGAAACGGAGAGGCTCCGTCCAAGGGCGGCCCGGAAGGGTATCCGATCGCGAGGGAGCCGGTGACACCGGATCTCCCGGGGTTTGAACCCGCCAGACGCCACACTTTTTGAACCAACCCGCCAGGGCGTCGTCAAGCACCTGACGCGCCCTGGTCTCGTGGTCGAGGAGCCACCCCTCCCGCGAGACTCCGGCGATCAACCCTCCTCCACGTTCCTCCAGGTCGATCCAAAGCCCTTCCTCGCTTTCCGCGTCGGACGGTGGTCGCAATTCCAGGCGAATTCGGTTGGCGGAGGTCCGCAACTCGCCGAGGTGCACCCCCGCGCCACCGAAGGCCCTGGTCTCCTCCAGAAGCCCGATCAGATCGCGCTCGACGAACCGTCGGAGCGCCTCCTCGACGTGGTGCAGCGACTCGCGCCGCTTCAACGCGGTCTTGAGCGGACCCGAGCGGTCAGTGCCGACCCAGAACGCCCGACGCGCTCGACGAAGCTTCGCGAACGTTCTGGGGAGCGTGCCGGAGTGGAAGCCCGGACGCAAAAGTCGCGTCACCGGCTCACCATGCCCTCCCACCACCACTGGCCGTAACGTTCTGGAGCGATTCGCCTCGTAAAGCCGCCAGTTCTCCTTCAGTTCCCAGACCAGGAAGCCGAACACGCCGGGCAGCAACAGGACGTTCACCCCCGCCAGAAACAAGGCCGCCTCCTTGCCCAGAAACGGGATCAAGGGCGCGGAGAACAACCGGGTCAACGGCAGGGTCAGCGGCAAGATCACCTTGTGAGAGACCGTCACCACGGGAAAATGCTTGATCGGGTTGACCTGCGGTTCGATCAGTAGATTCACGTACAAACGTGCGACATAGGCGATCACGAGCCAGATCGGCGAGATTAGCGCCTTGAACCCCAGCGACAATTGGGACTGGCCGCTGCGGAACCGAAGCCACTCGTCGACCGCGTAGATGACCCGCTCGACTCCCTCCACGACCTTCTCGAAGGCCGTCATCACCCAGCGATACAGGCCGGGAATGAAGTCATGGACCAGCGCCCGCCAGCAACGGACCAGCGCCTCGATGACCGCTTCCTCCGCGTCTCGGCCGAGTCGCGTGTTGAAGACCAGGCTGGCACCGACGAACGTC
>JBFWRA010000382.1:0-5217 GCA_050249155.1 Isosphaeraceae bacterium
GGGATCGTCGGTGACGCCAGAGCCGTCCTGCTTGGGCTGCTTAGGTTGATCGAGACTCGGGAACGCTCGGGATGGGACGCGGTCCTCCCTCTGGCGAAGGCCGCTCGGCCGACGCGCCCGGAGTGGCTCATCGAGACCCTGCGGGAGACCCTCCCACCGGAGGCGGTGGTCTTCACCGACGCCTGCGAGCTGGGCTACCGGATGCACACGGACTGGGTCGCGCGTGGCCCTCGACGGTTCTTCTACCCTTCGAACTTCATCACGCTGGGCTGGGGATTCCCCGCGGCGATTGGCGGAGCGGTCGGATTGGAAGGGGCCGCGCCGGTGGTGTCGGTCAGTGGCGACGGCGGCTTTCTCATGACGGCCCAGGAACTCGCGACGGCCGCCCGGTATGCTTTACGGCTGATCGTGGTGGTTCACAACGACTCGGTCTACGGCGCGATCAAGAACATCCAGACCCGTGACCATGACGGCCGGCATCGCGACGTGGACCTGAACAATCCCGACTTCGTCGCTCTCGCGAGCGCCTTCGGGGTCCCCGCGACGCGGGCCCCGGACGCTCCGGAGTTCGCCGAGGCGATCCAGGTCGCGTTGAGGCGGAATGGACCCTCGCTGATCGAGGTGCCGGACCGTTGGCGTCCGATCCGGGCTGGTGCCTGACGAGCCTCACCCTGTCCACTTCGAGGAGGCGAGCCGAGCCATGTCCCAACAGATCGCCGAACGCTTCCGCGAGGCGATTCGGAGGAAGGCGGTCACCGCGATCAGCTACCCGACCGAGGTCGTCGACCTCTTGCTCGCCGCCGCGATCGAACTTGGAGCGAGCGACGTCCACCTCCAACCCGTCTCCCAGGGGCTTGAAATCCGCTGGCGGATCGACGGCGTTCTCCAACCGGCCGCGACCCTGCCCTCGGAGGTCTCGGCGAAGGTCGTCGCCAGGCTGAAGGTGATGGCCGACCTTTTGACCTATCGCAACGAGATTCCGCAGGAGGGCCGCATCCGCGAAACGCCTGGCGGGATCGAGATGAGGCTGAGCACGTTGCCGACCCTCCACGGCGAAAAGGCGGTCGTTCGGCTCTTCTCGAGCGCGGGTCGCTTCGAGAGACTCGACGACCTGGGTTTCCCGGCCGACGTCGCGCGTCGCCTCCGCCACTTGCTGGAAGCGACCTCCGGGGCCATCGTGTTCAGCGGGCCCGCCGGAAGCGGCAAGACCACGTCGATTTACGCCTGCCTGCGCGAGATCGCCGCGGCGACCCAGGGTCGGAGGAGCCTCGCCTCACTCGAAGACCCGATCGAGGTCGCGGTCCCCGGTGTCGCCCAATCGCAAGTGAATCCGAACGCCGGGTTCACCCTGGAGAGCGGCCTCCGCGCGTTGCTCAGGCAGGACCCCGAGGTCATCGCCGTCGGCGAGATCCGGGACCAGGGGACCGCCGAGGTGGCGTTCCAGGCCTCCTTGACCGGCCATTTGATCCTGACGACTTACCACGCCGGGAGCGCCGCCGCGGTCGTCGGCAGGCTCAGCGACATGGGAATCGAGCCCTATCTCCTGCGCAGCGGCCTCCTCGCCGTGGTCAGTCAGCGACTTCTGAGACGGCTCTGCGACTGCGCGCGGGAGGGTGCCGACCCCGCCGGCGCGCTGGGCCTGAAGGTCTCGCGGTTCCGGGAGCCGGTCGGCTGCCCAGCCTGTGGCGGTACCGGCTATCGCGGCCGGATCGTCCTGGCCGAGATGCTCGTGACCGAGTCGACCGAGCTCGGCCACGCGATCCTCTCGCGTGGCGACGTGGCGACCCTTGAGGCGCGGGCCGTCAGCTCGGGAATGGTCAGCCGATGGGCCCGGGCCAACCACGCCGTCGAGGCGGGACTCACCTCACCCGCCGAGGTCCGCCGCGTGCTGGGTCTGTGACGCTCCGACCGAAATCAGTCGACCCCCCTTGACGTCCTCTGACAATTGTGGTGAGATCACCCACAACTGTCAGAGGGGGGGTGGACGAGATGGCGAACGACCCAGTGGGCCGCCGGGTGGGCGGGCCGGTTTCCCTGGACGACCTGATCGCGTTGAACGACGAGATCATCGCGTTGACCCGGTCGGGAATGCCCCTGGAACGCGGCCTGCTGGACGTCGGGCGGGACCTTCCCGGCCGGCTCCAGGCGGTGACCGTCGAGCTGGGCCAGCGGACGTCCCGAGGGGAGAGCCTGCCTCGAGCGATCGAGGGACTTGGGGACGCCTTGCCTTCGGTCTACCGGTCGGTGGTGGTCGCGGGGATTCGGTCGGGGAACCTTCCGAGCGCTCTGGAGGGGATCGCGGGAGTGGCCCGAGGGGTGGCGGAGGCCCGGCGCGCCATCGGATTGGCGTTATGGTATCCATTGATCGTGACGTCGATGGCGTACGCGCTGTTCCTGTTCATCGTCTCGACCGTCTTGCCCAAGTTCGAGGCGGCCTTTCTGGACATGGGTTTGCCGATTCACGGCACCCTGGTTTTCCTCATCGGTCTGTCTCGCACCATGTGGCTCTGGGGTCCGGTCTTCCCCGCGCTGCTGGCGTTTTTCATCCTGGCGTGGTTCTCGACGCGCGGGGCCCTCAGCCTTCAAGGGAGGGGACGGATCGGATTCCTGCGATGGTTTCCCTGGATGGGTCAAATGATCCGCGACTTCGAGGCGGCCAGCTTCGCGGAGCTTCTCGCGCTGCTGGTCGAGCACGGCGTCCCGTATCCCGAGTCCTTGAGGCTGGCGGGCGAGGCGTCGGGCGACCGGGCGTTGCTAAGGGCGAGCCAGGCGATCGCGGCACGCGTGGCCCAGGGGCAGTCGGCCGATGGATCCAGGAGCGACGCTTGGGCGTTGCCGCCGATGCTCGGCTGGCTGGTCGCGACCGGCCCGGCGACGGGGGACTTCCCCGGCGCGCTCCGGCAGATGGCGAGCCGCTACCGTCGCGAGGCGCTCTTGCGTTCCGAGAAGATCCGGGTGCTGGTGCCGACGCTCATGCTCTGCGGCATCGGGGCCTCGGCGACCATGCTGTACGCCCTGGCGCTGTTCTTGCCGATCTCGACTCTGTGGAACAGCCTGGCCACTCCGTTGCGTTGAACCCCAGGTTCGAGCCAGGCGAGTCACGAACCCCGCGCGAGGCGACCGATGATCGAAGGCCCCGGCGAACGCATTCCAGGGGGATCTCTCTCGGGAGACGACGCCGCCAGACTCGTCGAGCCCATCGCCAGGATCACGGCCTCCGGCCTTCCCCTGGCGCCTGGCCTGAGGGCCGCGGCGCGCGAGATGCCCATCGGGCCGGTCCGTCGGACCCTCGGCTCCATCGCCGAGGCGGTGGAGCGGGGGGCCTCGCTCGACGACGCCGTCAAGGCGCAAGGCGCGCGGTTCCCCGAGCACCTGAGCGGACTGCTTCTCATCGGGAGGAAGTCCGGCCACCTCAGCGAGACGCTGACAAAGTTCCTCGGCTTCATGAACGTCGGTGAGGAGATCCGCCGGGGGCTGACCGTGAGCCTGATCTACCCGATCGTCGCGGTGGTCCTCGCGATTGGGATCTTCGTTTTCGTCTGCGTGACGCTGGTTAGCTCTTTCGAGGCGATCTTCCGCGATTTTGGCGTGTCTCTACCGGCCCTCACGATCCTGTTGATCGAGGTCTCACACGTCTTCGAGAAGAGCTGGCGAGCGTTGTTGGAGGCGGTGATCGGGGCGACGATCCTCTGGCTGGTCCTTCGGTTCGTCTTGAGGAAGTCGGTCCGGCGGAGCCTGGCCAGCGGGATTCCGGTGATTGGGAGCGTCTGGCGGAACACGTCGCTGGCGGAATTCTGTCACCTGCTCGCCCTGTTGATCGAAAGCGACTTGCCTTTGGAGGAGTCGCTCAGGCTCGCTGGAATCGGCGTGGCCGACGCCCGCTTCGAGCGCGCGGGGCGTGGCATGGCGGGGGACGTCGCCTCGGGTCTCTCGCTGTCGCAGGCGGTCCTCCGCCAGCGCGTGTTTCCTCGCGGATTGACCCGACTCCTGCGCTGGGCGGAGGGGCACCAGAGCCTTCCCGAGGCGCTGACGATGGCCGGCCAGATGTTCGAGGCCAGGGCGCGTTCCCAATCGACGTTCGCGGGGGCGTTGCTCTCCGTGCTCACGGTGCTCGTGTTGCTCCTGGGCATCAGCGCGGTGATCCTTGGCGTGTTCTTGCCCATGATCACGCTCATATCAAGACTCTCGGGTTGATCCGACGGAGAGCCCACCTTGGAAAAGGAAAACGTGCCGCCGGAACCCAGGGACCCGGTCCTTTTGACTCCGCTGGTGGTCCCTCGTCGAGCGGGCATCCGGCTCCAGAACCTCATGTACGCCGTGGTCGCCTGCGCCGTGCTGATCTGGCTGGGGATGCTGGCGCGGTTTGGGATCATTCTGATCCTGATCGTCGGGATGACCGCCCTGGGCGTCGCGTTGGCGGTGGTCCTGGCGCGTCGAAACGCCTCGCAACAGGAGTCGCTGCTCTGGGCGCTGGCGATCGCCTCGGAACGAGGGATGCCGCTGTCCCCCGCGGCCCTGGCGTTCGCGGAGCAGTTCGGGACGTCGTACCGTTGGCGGGTTCAGCTGCTCGCGGCCTTGCTCGACGAGGGCAAGACCCTCCCCGAGGCAATGAGCCAGGTGCCCGGCCTCTTCGATCGCGAGGCGACCGTGCTGATCCGCGCCGGTTGGGCCACGGGAACGCTCCCGGGAGCGCTCAGGCAGGCCGCGGCCCGGCGGCAGTCGGATCGGGGGGCCTGGGCGGCGATCTCCGCGAGGCTCACCTACGTCATCGCGATGGTCGTGGCGATGCAGATCGTTGTCGGGTTCATCTCGTACTTCATCGTTCCCAAGATGGAGGCGATCTTCAAGGATTTCGGCGTTCCACTGCCAGGGGCGACCCGGTTCGTCATTTCGGCGAGCCACACCGTGGCCACTTACGGCGGAGTCCCGTTGGCCGTGCTTTTCCCTCTGGAGATCGTCGCTCTGTTCGTGCTCCCGTTGGGCACGTTCAACCTCTTCCAACTGGGAATTCCCCTGCTCGATCGGCTCTTCCGTCGCCGACACACCGCCCTGATCCTCCGATCGCTCGCGTTGAGCGTCCAGGCCAACAAGCCGATCGGCGAGGCGCTGGCCGCTCTGGCCGACGAGTACCCCTCGCGCTGGGTTCGACAGCGGCTCCGAGGCGCGTCGGTCGCCGCCAACCACGGCGAGGACTGGGTCCACGCGCTGCTGAACCAG
>JBFWRA010000383.1:0-5213 GCA_050249155.1 Isosphaeraceae bacterium
AGGTGAAGCCCGCGTTGAGGCCGCCGATCGTCACCGTCCCGGTGGTGTTGATCACCCGGAAGATCCCCGCCTGTGGCGTGGCGCCCGCCCCACCGTTCACGATCGTCGACCCCGCCCCGGCGACGCTCGTGATCGTCAACGCCTTGTTAACGAGAATGTTGTTCTCGTTATACGTCCCAGGGTGGACCAACACGGTGTCGTTGGGGGACGCGGCGGCCACGGCGGCGGTGATCGATCCAAACTCGCCGACTCCGGGGATCGTTTTGACGACGAGCGTCGCTAGCAACTCGCGGCGCTCCAGCCCTTCCAACAGAGGCGCGTAACGGGTCATGACGTCGGGACGTGTCGGACCTTGGTTCTGGCCAAGGCTGAATCGGCGGTGGCGGGCCCGCAACATGGCTTCGGCTCTCCTTGGGTGTGACGATTACTTATCCTAAAGGCTTACCCCGTCGTACCCTTGAGGGACGGGTCTCGTCGTCGGGAGTCCGCGGCGGCAAGTCGTTCTCAGACGCCTGGGCGTGGCCCTTGTACGAGCGGATTCGCGGGTGGAGCTGGCTCGGAGTCGCGACGCGGGGTTCGGTGTTTCACGGATGGCCCGGATTCGCGAATCCACCACGGTCTCAACGGCAGGCGAACACACCCCATAGCGCAATCATTGATTGTGTGGGGGGAAGCCATCAATGAATCCCCGACAGAGTAAGGTTGGAATCGAGATCAATGCAAGCGAAACTTGTCGGAAACCAACCAAATTCAATAAAAAAATTGGTACCGAGTCGTTGCAGTCCCTTTTCCATACCTTCGATCACACGCTAGATTTGGCGTGATTCGCGATTCGCACACTCGCGGATCGGCTCCATCGGTCGTCTTCGAGAGGTTGGGATACGAAGCGCACTCTTGACCCAGGGCTTCGGCGTCGACGGACAACTCGTCGAAACCTCTGAATTCCCCACGGCTTTCGCCCCTCCCCCGGGGACGTGAGGGTTGGGGCGGCCTCGAAGAATCGCCGACGCGGGACTCCGCCTAATTTCACGGTTTCACGAGCAGGCCAATCACTTTCCGCCACCGACTCTCACGCTCGGACTCCCAGGCCGCCAGCCGCTCCCCGACCAAAAAATGGACGTCGACCGGATCGGGGCGTCGCGTCGAGGGTTCGAGCGAGGACTCAGGGGCCGCCGACAGTGGCGGAGAAGTCGTCGGCGGGGCGACGCTCCGGGCTTTCAACACGGCCATTTCCCGGCTCAGTCGACGAATCTGTTCGAGTTCCTCACGCACCAGGTCCAGGTGATCGCGATGGACGTCACCTAGAAGCCGAATCAGCATAAGTAACGCTTCACCGAACCTGGACGCTTCTTCCGTCGGTGCTCCGTCGAGTTCCAGAAGCGGCCTGAGCAACTCGGGAACCAGCGCGGCGCTGGTCCCCGCGGGCGGGACCGGCGGCGAGGTACGGGCCAGGGTCGAACCGGTTCCAGCCGCCGGTCCCGGCCCGGTTCCGACGACTGGAGACCGAGGATTGTAGACGGCCCGGAGCGTCCATCCCCCTGTGGAGACGCGGTCGCCGTCCTCGAGTCGAGTCTCGTGGCAGCGGACTCCGTTGACGGTGACGCCTTCACGGGTCGTCAGGTCGACCACCCAGAGGCCCGTCGCGCACAAGACCAGAGCGAAGTCGAAGCGCGAAACCTCGGGGTCGCCGAGTCGAAGTTGGCAGCTCTCGGCGGTTCCCACCAGGGTCAGGGGGCGGTCCACGGGAAAGGCCCGCGAGGGTCCTTGGGCCTGGCGACGTCGGGCTTCCAAAACGACCTCGGGCAGGGGGCGTTGGGTCGTGTAGCGGCTTGACGTCGGGGGCGGACCGGCCGTCGGCGGGCGACCTGGGTCGAATCCGCCGACGATTTCGAGGGTGATCGGGCCGACCGTGACGGGACGTCCGGGATCGACCCAGCCCGAGTTCCGAGGGACGCCGCCCCAGCGGAGGCCGTCCCGAGCGCCAAGGCTGACCGCGAAGAGCCGCCCCTCCACCAGTTGGAAATACGCGTGACGACGTCCCACCTGGGGGGCGTCGATCACGAGGTCACACGACGAGTCGCGCCCAAGGATCAACGCGGGTCGATCGCACTCATGGATTCGCGAGGTGCCGGTCTCGCCGTCGACGCACTCCAACCGCAGCGGTCCGAACCCCCCGCAAGACTCGGAAAACACTCCGCGGCCCTCCGACGACTCGGGAACGCTGGCGACGATCAGACCCCCTTCCCATATGATGGTGACCTCGACGCCGCGACCTCACAAGGGTCGACCAGAATCCCGACGCGAAAGGAGTTCCCCAAGCCACGTCCAGGAGGCGGCCGGGGCGCGTCTCTCTGGGAGCGAGCGCGCCTGGTCGATCACGGGTCGATGAGTTCGACGATCCGATGGGGGTGGGGACGGAGGTGGGAACGTATCGAGGACTGGTCCGAGTTCATCCGAGGTGTCGAACGACCTCCCAGGTTTCGTCGGGACGAATCCTGGGAGAGTTGTTCAAGGGTCGAATCGCACCACGAACGCGCGTCTCAACCGGTTGCGGAGCGGTGCTCCGAAAGGTCGCGCCCGAGAAGAAGCTCGGAAACGAGCCGCTTTGGAACTTCCGGCCGCAACCTCCGCCGAGGCCCGCGTTAGAACGGCCGTTCGCGAGGCTTGACCGGGGTCGCTCGGGGCTTGGGTTCGGTGAACGCCTTCAGCGGTGGGGCCACCTTCCCCATCGAGGGCCGAGCCGAGGTCAGCAGCGCGACGAAACTGGGCTTCGAGGCCGGGTCGGGTCGCGACTCCTGAGCCTTGGCGGCCTTCGGGCCGATGAGGGTCGTCGCCACCGCGCAGAGGAACATGATGTGAACGACGCGCATCACGATTGAAATCTCCTGATTGGGGGAGAGACCCCTCGTTGGTTGGATGACAACGTGGGGAAACGGACCGAATTTACACGAAGTCCGACCAAATCGCACGCACCTTTTCTCGACTTTTTTCCAAATCGAGTTCTCTCAATCCGATAGGGTTGGCTTTCTTTCCCAAACGTGAGCCGCTGATACCGTGGGGTGAGGTCGGAACGGTTGAGGATGGGGTTGGTGGCGGTAGGATCGCGTGGTCCTCTCTGATGGCGGCGCGGAACGAACCCAACACTCGCTTCCGAAGTGGCGGGGATCGCGTCGCCAGGGTGGACTTCCCAGCGCGCCGCGATCCTCGACCTGCCGGAGCTTGCGTGGGTTGACTTGAGGGAGCCGCGGCCCTGAGTTAGCATGAATTCAACCGGGCGCTCGTGGAGGAGTCGCGTGGGAGCCCGCTTCTTTGGCGGTGTTCGCAACGCGCGTCCTCGTTCCCCTCAGGCGGAGCTTCGCATTTGAGCACTCCAGAACCCCCCGAAGCCGAAGCCGAGGCGCGAAGTGCCAAGGCTTCGAAGCGGCGGTTGATCCAGACCCGTCGGCCGAGGGCCGAGCGCGCCTATTTGACCCGCCGATCGCTCTGGCGGCACTTTCTGGCGGGTCTACCGGCTCTGGTCGGGGCCGGAGGGTTGATCGCCCTGGCGGTCGCCGTCAGGGGAGTGGAACCTGGACCGCTTCGCGTTCGCCACCTCCAGCGCGGATTGAGCGCGGCTCGGGACGGCAGGGAGGCCGACGCCCTCGTCGCGCTTCAGCGCCTGGCGGATGAAGGGACCGACGCGCTGCCGCCGCGGGAACGGTTCGAGGCGGTCCAGATCCTCACGCGATTGAAAGACCCGATCCGCGCCGGAGCGATCCTGGAGGGGCTGGCGCCGGCCGACCGGCCAGGCTATCCACCGGCCCAGGTCTGGCGAGCCTCGCGCATTCTCGATCGTCCGGGCCTCACGCGGGTCGACCTGGACGCCGCGGAGGCCCACCTGCTCCAGGCGGTCAAGGCCGAGCCGCAATATCTCGACGCCAACCTCCGGCTCGTTCAGGTGTATCTCGCCTCGGGGCGGAACAAAGTGGCGGTCCCTTATCTGGAACGAGCCGCCAGCGCCCGACCCGAGATGCTGATCTTGCTCGCGAAAATCGACGCGGTGGAGGGGGATCGCGAGCGGGCGATCGAACGGTTGAAGCAGGCCCGCGTCCGCTTCGAGACGATCTCCAAGGCGAACCCTGACGATCACGAGGCGCGACTCTCCTGGGCGGAGGCCGCCCTGGTCATGGAGGACTTTCCCGCCGCCGCGACGATCCTCAAGGAGGGGTTCGCCCGAAGCGACGACCCACGCTATTCCAAGGCCCTGAGCCGGCTCTACCTCGCCTGGCACGACGTCGCCTCGAAGGACGCGAAGACCGACCTGGCCGCCAGGCTCGATTTGCTGGAACAAGGGCTCCGGTACGACCCGAACAACCTTCTACTGCTCGATCGCTTCTCAGCGCCGATTCGTGGGGGTGGCGAGGTCGCCCAGCGCGCGATCGCGGCCCTCCGGGACCAGATCGAAAAGGGGCGGGACACCGCGTCCGTCCGCTACGCGCTGGGGGTTCACGCGTTTGAGGAGAAGCGGCTGGACGAGGCCCGAACGCACTGGGGCAAGGCTTATGAGCTCTCGCCCAGCATGCCGTTTTTCGCCAACAACTACGCGTACGCCCTGGCGTTCAGCGATCCGCCGGAACCGTCCCAGGCGCTGGAGATCATCGGCCCGGTGGTGGAGCGTTGGCCGAAGGTGATGGCGTTTCGCGATACGCGCGGGCAGGTTCTCGCGAAGCTGGGGCGGTGGTACGAAGCGCGGGCCGATCTGGAGGAGGCGCTGCGGATCGGCCCTCCCAGCTCGGAGACCCACAAGGCGCTGGCCGAGGTCTACGACCACCTCGACCAGAAAGACCAGGCGGCCGAGCAGCGTCGGTTGGCCGAACTCAAGCCTTGATTTCCGATCGCGTCGCGCCGGCGGGCTCGCAAAGTTCGGTGAGCACGCCGTGGGAGCTTTTCGGGTGGAGGAACGCGATCCGCTGGCGATGCGCGCCGGGGCGGGGGGTCTCGTCGATCATCCGGATTCCCGCGGCTTTCAATTCGGAGATCCGGTCCTCGATCGACGCGACGGTGTAGGCGACGTGGTGCAGTCCCTCGCCTCGCTTCTCCAGGAAGGCGGCGATCGTGCTCGACGGGTCGGACGGTTCGAGCAGTTCGAGCCGGACGTCGCCGATCAGGAAGAATCCGACCCTCACTTTTTGATCGGCGACCTCTTCGACTCCTTCAAAGACCGCTCCGAGCGT
>JBFWRA010000384.1:0-5189 GCA_050249155.1 Isosphaeraceae bacterium
GATCTGTTCGGCCTCGGCTTCCTTGGAGCTTCAGGTCGGCCTCGAACTTGACCTGCATATCTTGACGCATCCGCTCCAGGGACGAGAGGCTCTTGCCCACGGAGTCGAGCAACTCCTCGATTTCGCCGCGCTCCATCTGGTTGCGAGCCTCGCGACCGCTCAGGCGAGCCCGGGTCATCTGCTCCTGGATCTCCTTGACCTTGGTGCTCTGCGGTCCGAGGGTGTCGGCGAGCTTCTGCTGCTCGGCGGCGAGTTGTCGAAGGTAGTCCACCGGGGCGACCGAGCCGCTGGCCTGGACGCGGCTGGCCAGGCCGTTGTTCGCCCCGCCGGCCATCTGGTCCATCGCGTGGGCGATGGACCAGAGTCCGACCCCCTTGTGGGCCAGTTCCCGGCCCAGTTCCAGTTGCGCTTTGAGCTGAACCGCCCTGACCATCGCGTCGCGCGAGGCGCGGTTCCACTCTTCCAGCCGTTGCCCGAAGAAGGTCCGCCCGCTGGAGTCTCCCAGGACGCTGGGGGACTTCTTCCGGAAGTCGAGGTAACGCGCCTCCAGTTCCTTCAACTCGCGATTCAGGTCGTCGCGCGCCTTGGTCATCAGCACGACGACCTCGCTGTTGCTTTGCGCGTAGACCTCGCTGAGGAACGCCTGGTAGCTCTCGGTGACGGCGCGGACCAGCCGCAGGGCTTCCTCCCCCGACTTCGCCCGGTAGGAGACCTCGACGATCTTCGCCAGCCGATCCGGCCGGCTCACCCGCATGGCCTCGACGACCTCGAGCGTGGCCGTTTCGACGTTGAGAGAGCGCGCGCTCAACGAGGGAAGGTTGTTCAGCCCGACGGTCTCGACGGCCTGTCGAACCACGACCGGGCTGCTGAGGATCGCCAGATGGGTCGGGATGGCGTCTTCCAGGGAATTCACCAGCGAACGCGAGGGTCCGCCCGGCGTGGACATCGGCGAGGCGCCCTGTTCGATCACCAGCAGCTTGGCCGACGCCTCGTACAGCCGATTCGCCATCAGCAAGTACAGGGTCGCCAGGGCCAGGCAGCCGGCCAGGCAGCCCGCGATGATCCGACGGCCCCCCCAGACGATCGCCAGAAGGCTTCGCGGGTCGGCGAACACGTCAAGGGGCGACGAAGGCGTCGCCCCGAGGGTCTCGGGATCGCTCATTGAGGGTTCGGTCCCCGCGGGGCTTGACCGCGCGTCGAGTTCAGGGGTGGTGGGGGTGTCGGCCGGAAGCACCGGGGACGTTCCAGGCTTGGGATCGAGATTCGGGCGGAACGTTCGAGGTGGACTCAGTACGCCCCCCGACCGAGGATCACCACCATCGCCGTCTGAACGATCAGTCTCAGATCCATCGCCAGTGAGCGCGATTCGATGTACGTCATGTCCATGGCGATCCGCTCGTGGTACGTGGTGTCGCTGCGCCCGCTGACCTGCCAGAGCCCACCGAGCCCAGGCTTGACCGTCAGGAGCTTCTCGCCATGACTCCCGTATTTACTTAGTTCACGTTCGACGATCGGTCGGGGACCGATCAAACTCATCTCCCCCCGCAAGACGTTCCAAAGCTGGGGCAGTTCGTCGAGGCTGGTGCGGCGCAGCAACGCGCCGAGCCGGGTCACGCGCGGGTCGTTCTTGATCTTGAAGTTGGTGGCGAACTCCGCGGTCATGTCCCGGTTCTGAATCAGCTTGGATTCGGCGTCGACGACCATCGTTCGGAACTTCAAGCAATGAAAGATCCGCCCACCCTTGCCCAGACGTCGCTGACTGAAGAGGATCGGCCCGGGACTGGAGAGCTTCACGCCGATGGCTAGCAAGGCCAGCAGCGGCGCTCCCAACGCCAGCAACGCGACCGAGCCGACCACGTCGGTGATTCGCTTGGAGGTCTCGTAAGACCCGATCCCCCCCAACTCGAGGTTCGCCTGGCTCATCACGCCCGTGGGCGCGGATTCGGAATAAATCGTTCGTTCCATGGAAGAAAACGCGGAGTGGCCGATCATCGTATGAAGATCCCCGAGAAATCCTTCTGGGTGCGGAGTTCGCCCGGCCCGCGGGTTCACGGAGCGGTCCGCGCCGCGGGGGTCGCCGAGCGACTCAACGGCGGACCGGCACCTGACGTCGCGGGACGGATTCACCTTGGCCAGAGAGTGCGGCGGTTCTCGCTCTTTCCAGCGCCAAACCCCGGCGGAGGCGCGCGCGCCTTGGGAAACAAATCGCGGTGAGGTCCGCGGAGTCACTCGCGGAGACCTCCCCGCTTCCGCCGACGGGGGGGCGTCGCTCGCGACTCGCCACTCGGCCTTAAGAACACTTCCCTAATGGACCTAGGGCACAAGACCCGCGGTGTGACCACGCAAGCCCTGGCGTGAGGATCTCGCGAAACGCCAGACCCGCCTCGTGTTGACGCGGAACCACGACGCCGACCGGTGTTGAGAAAAACAAACGCGCTTTGGCGAAACGACAGGACCCCGGTGCGATCCGACCGCCGTCATGACTTATCATGGCCAGCCGCGGCCGTTGGAATGGCCGTGGGCCGGCCCATCAGGGAGGAGGTGGACCCCTTGAAGGACTCGCCGGCCTTCCTCTGATCACGCGCGGGACGAGCCTCTGGCGGGACGCATGAGTGACGATCGACTGGTCCGCCTCTCCGAGCGGTGGAACGCCGGAGACGCCGACGCGGCCGAGGAGCTATTCGAAGTCTACGCCCCCTACCTTCGCATGGTGGTCCGGCGACAGTTGACGACGAAGCTCCGGGCGCGGTTCGATTCCCACGACGTCGTCCAATCGGTATGGACCGACGCCTTGATCCGCGCCCGAGAGGGGCGGACCGGCTGGGTCTTCCGCGACGCCGCGGCGCTGCGGGCGTTCTTCGTCCGGATGGCGCGCAACCGGTTCATCGATTTTTGTCGGCGCAATCGCCCGTCACTGGACCGCGAGCGGTCCCTCTCGGCGGTCGACGTCCAGCGATTGACCGATAATGCCAGTCGTCCCAGCGAAGTGGCTCAGGCTGACGAACTTTGGGCCAAACTTTTCGCCATGACCCCGCCGGACCATCACGCGATCGTCACGATGAAATCCCAGGGCGCTCCGCTCGCCGAGATCGCCTCGCGGACCGGTCTTCATCCCAGTAGCGTCCGTCGCATCCTTTACGAGTTGAAAGCCAGGATCGCCCATCAGGAGGCGACCTCGCTCGGCGGAGAGGACCGCCCCACGCGCCGGGCGGTTTGAACCAGGCCGTCAGACGCTCCGCCCGGGACGTGCCCCACGACGTTCGGACAAATATCCCAGGGGCGTCCCTCGCGCGATGGGCCCGAAGTCTTTCGTCGCCGTCGAGCGTCTCCGTTCCACTTTTTTTTGAGATATGCTCACGCCCCCCACACCCAATCCCTGGACGCCCACGTCTCGCCAGGGCGACCATGCGTCCCTCGCCGAGTGGATCGCCGGGGAGATGTCGGTCGCCTGGAGCCTGGGTCTGCGTCCCAGCGCCGAGGAGTTCCTCGCGAGGCACCCCGAGGTCCGCACCGACCCCCTGGCCGCCACCAGGGTGATCTATGAGGAGGTCTGCCTGCGTGAGGGGATTGGACAGCGGCCCAATCCCGAGGAACTGCTCGACCGGTTTCCCCAGTGGGGGGACCAACTCCGAATGCTCCTGGAATGCCACCAGATCGTCACCCCCGAAGCCCTCGCCGACGGACTTCCCGAGGTCGGCGAGGTTCTCGGGGAATACACGTTGCGCATGGTCCTTGGTCACGGGACGCGAGGCAGGGTCTTCCTCGCGACCCAGGGCTCACTCGGCGACCGGCCGGTCGTCCTGAAAGTCACTCCGCGGCGGGGAGGCGAGCATCTCTCGCTGGCCAGGCTTCAACATCCGCACGTCGTGCCCCTCTACGCCTGCCACGAATTCCCAGAACGCGACCTGCGGGCCCTCTGCATGCCTTACCTGGGCGGGGCGACCCTCGACCGGGTCGTCGATCGCATTCGGGGACGCTCCCCGACGGGGCTTTCCGGCGCGACCTTCCTCGACGTGCTCGACGAGGCCAGGACCGAGTTCATCGAACTACCGGCCTGGAGCGCCACTCGGCAGTTCCTCGCCAGGGCCACGTATCCCAGGGCCGTCTGCTGGCTCGGCGCGTGCCTGGCCGAGGCGCTCCACTACGCCCACGTCCGGGGCGTCCTGCACTTGGACCTCAAACCCTCGAACATCCTGCTCGCCGACGACGGCCAGCCCATGCTCCTGGATTTCCACCTGGCCAGGGGACCGCTCGACCCGGGCGACCCCCCCGCCGACCGTCTTGGCGGCACCCCCGCTTACGCCGCGATCGAGCATCGCAGGGCCATGCTCGCCGTCAAGGAAGGTCGGCCCGTGCCCGAGCGGGTCGACGGCCGATCCGACCTCTTCTCCCTTGGCGTCGTGCTTTACGAAGCCCTCGCCGGGGAACCCCCCGCGGACGAAACGTCCGCCATCGCCGCCTCCCTCGTCCGGGCCAACGCGACGGTCCCTCTCGGATTGGCCGAGATCCTCCAGCACTGCCTCAGGCCCCACGCGGCCGACCGCTATCGAGACGCCGCGGCGCTGGCCGCCGACCTGCGCGGACACCTCGGTCATCTGCCGATGCAAGGATCGCCCGGCCGCGCGCGCTTCGTCCGCTGGCGTCCCCGCTGGCCGGGCCGACGCGCCTGATCGACCGATCGAAGGACCTGGAACACCGGTCACTCCGATCCGGTGACCTCCTTCAACTTCTGGAAGAATTCCCGCTTCCGATCGCTGCTGATTCCCCAGTTCACCGGCGGAGACTGGTAGCCGTCCTTGTAGTTGGCGACGCCCGGATCGAAGTAGCCCCACGAGGCGTACTCCGAGAGCGCCGCGGCGAAGTTGTTTTGGGGCTGGTCGAAATCGAAGTGATCGTCCTCGTTGAAGAGGATCGGCATGCGTCGATAGCCCGGGACTTCCCTGGCCTGCCGGACCATCGCGGCGATCCGCGCGGGGTCCTTCACGCCGTTGCCGTGCATCAGGAGGAAGTCCGAGGCCCGGACCACGTTCTCCCCGGGCACCGTGCCGCCGCCGTAGCTGGTTCCCGCCAGGAGCCGGCGTCCCGCGCGCGACCTGGCCTTGACTCGCTCGATCAATTCATGAACGCGATCGGGTTTAAGCGCGTCATGATCATATCTGACGTTGCATTCGTTGTTGACCTCGATCAGC
>JBFWRA010000385.1:0-5170 GCA_050249155.1 Isosphaeraceae bacterium
TGGCGACCACGGGCCCGATCAGGATCCCCTGCCCGAGCTGCGTCGGCCGGCTGGGTTGACTCCCCACCAGGCGATTGTCCACGATCGTGGTGTGGCTGATCGTCGTGGTCGGCCCGTCGATCCAGACTCCGCCGCCGCCACCGCCCCGCGTGTCGTTCGACCCGGTTCCGTAGGCGGTGGTGTTCGCCGCGATCAGGCTGTTCCTGACGACCGCGGTCCCTCCCGCGTTCGCCTGGCGGACCAAGGCGATGCCCCCACCTCCAGAAACGCCCTTGTACGTCGCTCCGTTACCACCTTGCGCGGTGTTCGCTCGATAGCTATTTCGATCCAGGGTGACGTTGGAATTGATCGACATGAATCCGCCGCCGTTGGCGAACCCCGCCGCGGACGAACCGTCGTTGCGTCCGTTCCCTCCGACGGCGGCATTGTTGGCCACCTCGGCGTCGTTCAGGATCAAGGTGGCGATCTCGGCGTAACCTCCGCCACCAAATGCCCCGCCCGCGTCTCCGTTGGGAGCGGACCCTCCCACGGCCTGGTTTCCGTACGCCTTCACGTCCGAGAGTTGGGCCGAGGCCCGGATGTGGACCGCGAAGCCCCCCCCCTGCCCGTCCGCCAGATCCCCCGCGCCCGATCCCCCCCCGGCCGTGTCACCGCCGCGCGCCAGGTTGTTCGTGAAGGTCAACGCCGAGCCGTTGACCGCGTACTGGTAAAGGAACAGCCCACCCCCCTGCCCGAACCCTCCCCGTGACGACCCGGCACCGCCGATCGCCTGGTTCGCGTCGAAGACCACGTTATGGAGCGTGGCCAACGTCGCGGTCGACGTCCCGCGCAGCGCCAGGGCCCCTCCCGCCCCCGCGCCCCCGATGGCCTGCGCCGTGTTTTCACCGAGAGCGCGGTTTTGAGAGAACACCGTGTCGATGATCGTCACCGGGGCGAGGTCCACGAGCATGCCGCCGCCCAGCGCGTCGATGGCGTCATTGCCCCCTCGGGCGGGAATGCCCCGGGCTAGTCCCCGAGTCACGGTGAACCCCTGCAAGGTCAGCGAGGTGGGCTGACCTCCTCCCACCACGATCGCCCCGCGATACGTGTTCTCCCCGTCGATCACCGTCCGATTCGCGCCAGGATTGTACGTGTTCCAATCGTTGGCCTGATATCCTCCAATCATCGTGAGTTGCTTGTTGATGAGTGTGAACACCGTGCTCGCGCCGAAATTTTGGGTATACCGCCCCGCCTGGTCGGCCGAGGCGCTGTAGCCGTACGTGCCGGCGGCGACCTTGATCGTATCCCCGCTCTGGGCCACGGTCACCGCGTGTTGGATGGAGCGGAACGGTTGGTTTGGATTCCCCGAGGGGTTTCCATCCGAGCCGGTCGTCGCGACGAACAGGGTCGCGAGCAGCGCGCGTTCTTCGAGGCACTCCAGACAGGGTCGATTGATCCGGCGAGCCCGCCTGGGTTGACGGCATGGACCGTTCATGTCGGTTGCGCCTCTCATGAATCGTCGCGTCGGAGCGGGTCTGGCGGAAATCGATCGGCTCCGCTCCGACGCGGCACCACACTCAGAATCCTAGGTGATTCCCGCGTGGTGCGAAAACGGACCACGCCGCGAAATGGTCCCGCGTGACCCCTCCCCTGGGGTCGGGGCGTGTCGCCGACTCGATCCGACGATCATCGCGATTCCCCGCGAGGGGGCCTGGCCTCTGGCCGCGCGATTCCGTTCGATTCGGGGACGCTCGGTCCCCACTATCGAAACGGTCGAGGCCAGCCGCAATATGTAACGGTTGTCCACCAGGGTCCACGGACATTCAACATGGCGATCTTTTGCGCGTCTTTTTATCACGGGAGGGACACCAGGAGGAGGCCCGGATGAGACACCGACACGCATTGACCGACGCTCAGTGGGAACGGATCAAGGGCCACCTGCCCGGCAAGCAGGGCGACTCGGGCCGGATCGCCTCCGACAACCGGCTTTTCGTCGGCGCCGTCCTGTACATGCTCAAGACCGGCGCCCCGTGGGCGGCCCTCCCAGGCCCCTTCGGCAAGCCGAACACCGTCTGGAAGCGGTACGATCGCTCGTGCCGTTCGGGCGCCTGGGAACGGATCGGGAACGGATCGCTTCGGCTCTGAACGCCCCCGACGTCGAGGAGGTCCAGCTCGACCCTTGCAGCGTGAAGGCCCAACCGGTCGCCTCGACGGGCCGGCGCGTGGCGGCTGTAATAAGGCGGATGCCTACGACTGGCGGTACATGGGGCGGAGCCGGGGCGGTCTGACGACGAAGGTCCACGCGGCCGTGGACAATCGGGGCCGACTCCAGCGGATGGCGCTGAAGCCCGGCCAGCGCGGCGATGCCCCGCAGGCGTTGCCCCGCTGGAGGCGTTCCCCCGCGGAGTGGTTGGGCACGTCATCGCCGACGCGGCGTACGACAGTGGCGGGATCCGGCGGCGGGTGCGGGCGGGGGCGCGCATCAAGCCGAACCCGACGCGAAAAGCGAAGAAGCGTTACGACCGCAAGCGGTATCGCAACCGCGACGTCATCGAGCGTTTCTTCCGCCGTTTGAAGGGATGCCTCCGCCTCGCGACCCGCTACGAGAAGAAGGCCGCGAACTTCGCCGGCTTCATCTGGCTCGCCGCCCTCGTCGTCGTCCAATACGCCTGAATGTCCGTAGAACCCAGGCTGGGCCACGACTCGGGACGCCACCATGCGATCGCCTCCTCATCCCTCGGGATCCTTCGGGTGATTGGGACCTGTGGCGTCCAGTCGAGTCGCTCCAGGAGCCGCGAGACCTGGCTCTCGCTGTACGAGACGTTGAAATCCTCGCGAATCACCCCGGCGATCCGGCCACAGGTCCAGATGTCGCCCCTGAAGCCATAGGACTCGGACCCGTGCCAGAGGAAGTCCGGCATCAGGTGGAACCGCTCGGGCGCCAACCTGGGGACCACGCTCCGGCGATCGATATGGGAGGTCAGGGCCTCGCGCACGCCCCGTCGGGCGGCTGACAGCCAGCGGCTGACGAAGCGCTCGGTCGCACCGAGGGCCGGCAGCGACGTCGCGCTGAGCCCAACCTCGCTGATGGAGTTCCAGCGCCCGGATCCGTAGCAATTCCCACCAGTCATGGGGATGCGAAGAGTCGCCCATGACCGAATTGTACGGGCTCTCGGACTTGAGCTATTTCGACAACGCTCAGTAGCCCCGCTGTCGTCCAACCGGTTGGCCGCCGTAGCCCATTTGGATCGGGAGTTACCGGGCTACCAGAACAAGATCATCGCGGCCACGGGAGACGAGGCCAAGGCGGACTTGCGACTGCGGTTAACCCAGCAATTCCCCAACGGCCAGCTCGAGGGGAGCCCATCCTCACGCCCAAGACCGGGCGCACGATCATGGACCGAATCAAGGAGTTACCCCCGCGGCAACCGCGGAGACGCAGATGACTCGCGGTGACATGTCTCTGAGTAGTTCCGGTCAAGGGATTAGCGTTGTTTCTGTCCGTTCGCCACGGGAAGGTCAGCTCGCGTGCCGGTGCTGGATCGATGCCATGAGGAATCCCGGTCCGACGGAGCGACGTCAGCCCAACGCGACCTCCATGATTTCGCCTTATCTTCGTCAGGAGCCTTCGTGGCGCAAGGAAAAGGGTCAGGGTTTGTCGCCCCAACCCCTTTCACCGCAAGGTGCCGAAGAGAGGACTTGAACCTCCACGGGCATGGTTAGCCCACTAGGACCTGAACATAAGAATCGGGTGATGCGTAAACCGTTTGGCGGAAACGCAATCCATTTTCTGTCAAGAGTTTGCGTCGAGCACAGCAGTCCCCGTCAGTCCCCCGCAACCCCCGTATTTCTCCCTCACTCCGCCTCGATTGTGGGGAGATTTTGGGGAGATATAAAACATAAACGATTTGTGTTATCAGGTTGGTGTCTGAAGTACGTTCCCGAAAACCAGGTGTCGCAACCGAGAAGATCTGATGGACCATCAAGTAGCCAGAGGGGAAGCGATCCAGAGTCGCTCCGAACCGTGATGCCGCCGTCTCGATGTGGAGGCTGGGTGGTATCGAATGAGTCAATCAAATTCGCCCTGAGACCACAGTAGCGGCCGTCTGTCTCCCACCGTGGGAGGTTTTTGTACGGACCCGCGCCGGGTGTCTCATGCCCGCTGAGCCGCCTCTGAGCAAAGTCAGACGCCATAGAGCCGAGCGAGCGAACCCCATCGCCTTTCGGGGTATCCTGGATGCCAGGTACTACTCTGGGAGGTCGTCGCCGGTGAGCACGCTGCAACGACTGACCGACCGAGGGCTCGTCAAGCCGCCCCGCTGGCTGCCGGGCAACGTCCAGTACGAGACCATCATGGGCTCGGTCGCCCACGGCGTCTCCTCGGACACCAGCGACGTGGACGTGTACGGCTGGGCGATCCCGCAGAAGGAGGAACTGTTCCCCCATCTCCAGGGCGAGGTGCCCGGCTTCGGCACGCCCCGGCCCCGTTTCGAGCAGTACCAGGAGCACCACGTCCAGGACCGGGATGCCCTCTCGGGGCACGGCCGGATGTACGACCTGACCATCTACGGGATCGTCAAGTTCTTCCACCTGGCGATGGAGAACAACCCCAATGTCATCGACAGCCTGTTCACCCCCGTCAACTGCGTGCTGCACAGCACCAGGGTCGGCAACCTTGTTCGGGAGAACCGGAAGCTGTTCCTTCACAAAGGGGCATGGCCGAAGTTCAAGGGGTACGCCTACTCGCAGTTGCACAAGCTCTCGATCAAGCAGCCGCAGGGCAAGCGGGCGGAACTCGTGGCGGCCCAGGGGTTCGACACCAAGTTCGCCAACCACGTGGTGCGGCTTCTGACCGAGGTCGAGATGATCCTCGTGGAGCAGGACATCGACCTCCAGCGCAACAACGACCAACTCAAGGCGATCCGCCGTGGCGAGTGGACCGAGGAGCGGCTGCGGACGTGGTGCGCCGAGAAGGAGTCGCATTTGGAGCGGGCCTACGCCGAGAGCACGCTGCGGGCGACCCCCGACGAGCCCAAGATTCGGGCGCTCCTGCTGGACTGCCTGGAGGACCACTACGGCAGCCTGGCGGGGTGCGTCGTGAACCCCGACCGGGCGGTGGCGGCCCTGCGGAACATCCAGGCGGAACTGGAGCGGGTGAAGGATCTGCTATGAGCGACCTCGTGACCAGCGA
>JBFWRA010000386.1:0-5165 GCA_050249155.1 Isosphaeraceae bacterium
GAGCGTGATCGAGCCAGAGACCGCATCCCGGGGAAGGCCGTCCCCACTGGAGCACGCGGCGAACGTGAGGAGGGGAAGGGCCGTGGCGAAGGCGACGATTCCACGACGCATTGGCGTTCTCCGGTTGGGCTCGTAGGGGTCGGCCCTGAGTGGTTCGCGGGCGTGATTTTCCCTGTATAATCGTCCCGAGAAGTCTTGGCAATCAAATAATGGTTGAAAATCTCTTCCACGTCGCGGGAACGTGGGATCGGCCCTCGGCGATGCGAAAAACCGCCTCGGAGACGGGACTCTCCAAGGGCGCTCTCACTCGTTCCCCGTGGCGCGGCCGGTCATCGGGGGCCGGCCTCTTTCAGGGACTCCAGATACGCCAGGAGGTCGGCGAAATCCTCGCGGCTCAGCCCCTCGGCCAGGCCGTTGGGCATCAGGGAGACGGCGCTGGTTTTGCGCTCCTCGATCTCCGACTTCGGGAGTCGGTGTCGCTTCGCGTCGGCGTCCTCGATCTCGATCGAGTCGGGGTTTTCCCCTTTCACGATTCCGGTGAGCACTCTGCCGTCGAGGGTCGCCAGCACGACGGGCTCGTAGCCTGAGAGGATCTTGGCCGAGGGGTACAGGACGGATTCCGCCAACTCCTCGCGAGGGTATTTCACGCCGACGCCGGTCAGGTCGGGGCCGACCGTTCCGCCGCCACCGGCGACCGCGTGGCACTTCACGCAGGCCAGACCCTTCAGGTCGTGGAAGAGCGCCCGACCGCGCTCGGGGTTGCCCGCGGTCCTCATCGCGAAGGCGCGGAAGGCGTCCGGATCGAACGCGCCGGAGGCCGGGCCTTTCAAAAAGGCGTGGTCGGTCGTGACGCCGACCGCCACGGCGAATTGCCAGGCTCCGCCGGTGTTGCCGCACTTCACCAGCACCCGATTCACTCCCTGGTTCAGCGCCACGTCGAACCGATTCGCGTCGGGAGTGAAGCCGCGGTTGTCCTGAAAGTCGAAGACTTTCTCACCGTTGACCCAGACCGTGAGGGTGTCGTCCGAACCGACGACGAACTCCGCCTTCCGATCGGCGGGGCTGGTCACCTCGGCGTAGCCGAACGCGGCGACGTCGCTCGCCCCGCGGATCGCCTTCTCGAGATCCACCATCCCGCGACGTCCCGAGGCCATCACGTTCCTCGTCAACGGTGCATCCTGGAAGCCCGGGTACGTTCGGGAGAGGTCCACGTTCCCCTCGACCGGGAACGGCGGCTCGTCCTTGATCGGGAAGGGCCCCAGGATTCGCCAGGATCGAATGGGCCGGGCGGCCGTGTAGACCCGGCGAAGCTCGTCCAGCGCCGAGGGGGGGAGTTCGTTTCGCCCGGCGAGCTCTTCCAGCAGGGGGGCGGCCTCGTCGCGGACGGTCGTGAGCGCGGCGGCCGTCGCTCTTCGGACTTCACCGCTCTTGTCGGTCAGGCCGCGAAGGTACACGCGAACGGCCCGGGCGTCGGGGACCGCCGCGAGGGCCAGCGTCGCCTCGAAGCGGGTCTCCAGGGTGTCGGCCGCGTTGAGCAGGCCGGGAATCGCCAATCGGTCCCTCTGCGCGCCCAGCGCGCCGATGGCCGCCTTGCGAACCTCCACGGCCGGGTCGTCCAGCAACGCGCGCAAGGGGGGCGAGGCGACGTCTCCCCGGCCGGCGGTCCCCAGCGCCCCGGCGGCGGCGGCGCGGACGGCGACCGAAGGGCTCGACGTGGCCTCGACCAGCGCGTTGATCGCGTCGGCCGACGAGAACCGACCCAGGGCGGTCACGACCCGAGACTGGCGGTCTTCCCCGAGCGTTCCCTCCTTCAACACGCCGAGCAGAGCGTTGAGCGCGGCGGGGTCGCCGATCGCTTCCAGGCTCGCCAGCGCGGCGTCCTGGATCGCGTCCGTCGCGGAGGGCTCGCGCAGCGCGGCGGTCAGGAGCGGCACCGCCTCGCGATCCTTCAACTCTCCAAACGCGCGCGCGGCGGCCAGACGGACCGGCGGATCCTTCTCGCCGGGGAACTTCGCCCGGAGGCTCGCCAGGGCGTCCTGGTCCCGTTCGTCGATCACGGCGTTGACCGCCGCGAGCCTGACCAGCGGCTGCGGATCGTCGAGCCGCGCGCGGACGGCGTCCAGCACCAGCGGAGTGCCTGGCCAGTCGATGGTCTTCGCGGGAGGTCGGGTCTTGGCGGGCTGGGTGCCCCACCACTTGCCGTCCCAGGGAATCGGCCGTCGGTGCCCCTGGGCCAGTGTGAAGAGCGCGGAGGCCCGTTCCGCGGGGTCGCGCTTCGGGTCGGAGGCGAACCGGGCCAGGGCCGAGGCGGCGTCGGCGTCGTAGGCCATCTCCATCGTGGCGATCACCCCGAGGCGAACCTTGGGCTCGGCATGGTCCAGTCCCTTCGCGACGGTCGTCCAATCGCCGATCCGGCGGAGGGCCGTCCTGGACGCGAACGCCAGGTAGGGGTCGCGGTCGGCCACGCCGGGGATGATCGCGGCGATCGATTCGGGAAGTCCGATTCGTCCCAGCGCGATGGTCGCCTGGAGTCGGACCGAGGGCTCCGGATCGTCCAGGAGCGTGGCGAGCCGGTCGGCCGCCAGCGGCACCGCGCGGATGCCCAGCGCCCGGGCGGCCTGGGCGCGGACGTCCGGGGTCGGGTCGCCGAGGGCGTCGACCAGGGGGATCGTGGCCTCGGGCGTTCCTCCGGCGATCGCGTCGAGGGCCCAGACCAGGTGTCGCTTCGCCACGGGAGGGGTCTTCGAGTCGGCCAGGGCGGCGGTCACCAGTCCGATCGCCTCCCCTCCCCGGGCGGCGAGGGCCCCTTGCGCCCGGAACCGCTCGTTGAACGACGGGTGGTCGAGGGCCTGGATCTGCGCGGCGATCGGGTCGGCGTCGGAGCCACGGGGGCGTGTGTCCACGTCGCCCGTGAAGGTCACGGCGTAGACCCTGCCGAGCTTCTCGGTCTTGTTGTTCCAGCCGCCGTAACCCCAGTCGGCGACGTACATCGTCCGGCCGTCATGGGAGAGAGCCAGGTCGAGCGGGCGGAAGTCGCTGACGGCGTCGGGTTCGATGAAGTCCTCGAAGTCCTTGACCGCGAAGGACGCCCCGTCCGGTCGAAACGCGATCCCGCGGACGACTCGTTTGGCCCACTCGGCCCAGAAGGCTCGGCCCCGGTATTTCTCCGGCCAGACGTCCTCGCGGTAGACGAAGCCGCCGCAAGGGGAGCCGCCGCCGTACTCGGCCATCCGGTCCAGCATGCGATCCTCGCGGTCGTGGTAATCCCAGGGATAGCCGTGGTAGCCGCCGTCGATATGGTGGGTGACGCGGGTCCACCAGCCGAGGCCGTCGTCGGTGTTGTCGTAGGTGAAGAGGTTGTCCCGGTCGTCGAGGTTGGGCTCAAGGTGGTTGCGGGTGCCGGTGGAGACGATCTCCAGGCCCCGCCCGTCGAGCCGGCAACGCAGGACGCCCCCTCCCCGGATCGTCGCGGTCCGGCCGTCGACGCCGGTCGCCCTGGGTACGCCCTTGTCCCCCACCGAGATATAGAGGAAGCCGTCGATGCCGATCTGAAGACCCGAGACGATGTGGTCGTTGAACATGTTCGGCTGGCCCGCGGGGACGCCCAGGTCGGTGAACAGTTCCTCGCGCGAGTCCGCCTGATCGTCGCCGTCGGTATCGCGGAGGACGGTCAGGTGGGGCATGTTCATGACGTAGAGCGCGCCTTGATGCCAGACCATGCCGAAGACGGCGTTGAGCTTCTCGGCGAAGACGACGGGGTCTCGCCCCTCGCGAAACAGGAGGATTCGATCGATGGGCCGATCGGCGGGTCCGATCTGGTCCATCGGGTCCTCGGCGACGAACAGAGCGCCGTCGGGCGCGGTGGCGACCTGGCAGGGATACTGAACCGCCGGCACGGCGGCGACGAGGCGGATCTTGAACCCCTCGGGCACCTTCGGCAAGGCCCCGAACGCCTGGAGAGGCGTGGCCAGGATCAGACAGAGTCCGCCAAGGAGGGTCGCGGTCCGCAAGGGTCCGCGTGGGAGTGCGCTCATGGCCGGTTCCTATCAGGTCGGGGCCTGGGTTCGTTTCGCGAAGGGCGGATTGTATCGGGGCGCGGAGCCCCCTTTCAACGCCACGAGCCCCCTGGCGAGGCCAGGGGGCTCGTGGTCTTCAGACTCGTGAGCGGCGGGGAATCGCGGTCGCGATCCGAGGCGAGCACGTTCGCCGTCGACCCGGGACGCCGATCCGCTTCGCGACGATCAAACGGCCCCCGAGCCTTTCAGTTTCTTGGTCACGCTGGCCAGGGGACGGCGGCCGGCGGAGCCGTCGCTCAGTTCGTGCCAGTGGGCGACCTCGGGTTCTCCGAGGCGCCAGCAGAGGTAAATCTCTCGACCGTCCTGCATGCTGCGGAAGTCGCAGACCCCGTCGGGGCTCTTCAACTCCACGCCGAGTTGTTTCAACTCGTCGATGTAGGACTTGAGGGTTTGCTCCTCCTCCTGAAGCTCGGCCTGGGTCTGGGCGAGTTCCTCGGAGTAGGGATCGCTCGAAGGGCGGCGGTGGTCGGAGATCACCGCGGTCAGACGTTGCTGAAGGACGTTGACGACGCCGTACTGGCGGACGACGTCCTCTACGATCGCCTTGACCAGCGGCAAGGTTCGGTTCGCCTCGGCCACCGTGAAATACGTCTTCTTGGGCTCGGCCGGCTTGGAGGGGGCCATGCTGTGTCACCCTGTCCGGGAGTATGAGTGCGAGGCGAGGAAAGGACGCGACCGCGGCGCGACCACCGAGCCGTCGGAACCAATCCCTTCGATCGAATAAACGCGATCAAAACGGGTGGTCGGCCACGGATGACGGAGATTCGTCGACGGACGTACTCATCGGAGTGGTTTCCACCCCGCTCTTCATGAGAATTCGCCCCTATCCAAATTATAGGACGACTCGCCCCACCCGCAAGTGCGCGCCTGGATCATGCAACGTATCACTTGAGAGCGTTGTAACGCGCCCGAGAAGGTTCCCGCCGAACGTCAGGCGCTCGCGTGATCGTCATCGCGCTTTCTTCCGCCTCGACAACTCCGGGACGACCTCGGCGACCGGTCGGGCGTTGAAGACGTCGGCGGCCTCCAGCCAGGCGCGACGCGCCACGCCGACGCCGTGGTCGAGGTCGGTCAGCCCCCCCGTCGAGT
>JBFWRA010000387.1:0-5155 GCA_050249155.1 Isosphaeraceae bacterium
ATCGACAGATACCCGGACGGACACGACGCGAACGCGGTGTCGCTGAGCAACCTCGGCATGGTCCTTTTGAAGCAAGGGCGATTCGCCGCCGGGGAGGAGACGCATCGAGACGCACTCGCGATGCGACGGCGTCTCTACCCGGCATCTCGATTCCCGGACGGGCATCCCGACGTCGCCCGAAGCCTGAACAACCTCGCGGCGGCCCTCGACGCGCAAGGCCGATCGGCCGAGGCCGAGCCCTTGCAGCGCGAGGTACTCGAAGTTCTGCGCCGGAGGCGACCGAGTGAGCGTTCGCCCCAGTTCGTCGCGCAACTCGCCCGTGCCACGAACAACCTCGCCATGTCGCTCCTCAACCAGGGACGTCCCGCGGCGGCCGAGGCCCCCCTGCGCGAGGCGCTGGCGCTCCGTCGGAGTCTCTATCCCCATGAGCGTTTTCCCGACGGCCATCCCGAGATCGCCCGGAGCCTGAACAACGTCGGCCTGGCTCTGGCCCACCAGGAGAACGACGAGGAATCCAGTCGGCTCTGCGAGGAGGCGCTCGCGATGTGCCGTCGGCTCTATCCCGTGGACCAGTACCCCAAAGGACATCCAGACCTTCTGGTCACACTTAACAACGTGGGAACCGGCCACAACGGCCAGGGGCGGTACGATCGGGCCGTGCCCGTGTTCCGCGAGGCGCTGGCGATGTGCGGCGGGTTCTACCCGCGGGATCGTTTCCCCAACGGCCACCCTGACCTCTCCAGGGCGATCCATAACCTCGCATTCACCCTCGGCACGCTGGGTCAGGGCGAGGAGGCGGAGGAACTCTACCGCCGCGCCGTGGCGATGGACCGGGCCCTCTATCCCGCCTCCCGCTATCCCGCCGGGCATCCCTCGCTCGCCCGACACCTGAACGGACTCGCCGAGCTTCTCGCCTCTCAGGGAGACGAGGAAGCGGAGGACGCCTTCTCCGAAACCATGGAGATTTGTAGGTCGCTGATCAATGACTACTCAAGATCTCGTTCCGACGCGAACGTCCTGAACCTGATGGCGTCATTGCCGTCCGCTCGCGACGGCTACCTCTCCGTCGTCCTTGGACGTCGCGACGTCGACCCGGAGGTCGTTTATGCGAAGATCTGGCCGACACGGTCGCACGCGTCGCGGCTCTCGGAGCGTAAACACCTGGCCGCGCGGGCCGCGGCGGTCTCCTCGACTCTACGAAACTCCTGGGAGGAACTCGGCGGGCTCCGCCGCCAACACGCCGAGTCACTCCTGGCGCCCATGCCCAGGGACGCCGAATCCCGCGAGCATCGGGACCGACAGCTCCAATCCCTCGGTGATCGGATCAACCGCCTGGACCAGGAAATACGCGCCGCCCTCCCGGAGATTGGCCAGGCGGAGGCGCTGGCGGAATCGACGCCCGCCGAGTTGCGAGCCGCCTTGCCAGAGGATCACGCGTTCATCGACCTCCTCCGATTCACCCAGATCAGCTACCGTCGGGCCGCGGAAGGCGCGGATGGCGGGCGGATCGTGGCCTCGCGGACGCCCCGTTACCTCGGATTCGTCGTGACTCGAAAGAACATGGTTCTGGTCGACCTGAACGAGGCGGGTCCGATCGAGGCCGCGGTCGAGGACTGGCTTCGCGCGATCTCCGAGAACAAGGCCGAGGAACCTCACCGCGCTACGTTGCGCGACCGAGTCTGGACGCCCCTGGCGCGGCACCTCCCCCCCACTTGCTCGACCGTGATCCTCGCCCCCGATATGGCTCTGGCGCGCATCCCCTGGCCGGCCCTTCCGGGCGATCGCCCTGGCGAGGTGCTTCTCGACCGCCACGCGCTGGCCGTCGTTCCCCACGGCCAGTTCGCGCTTCAGAGGCTGCGCGAAGCGCCGAGCGACGCGAAAGGAACGGGTGGGATCCTCGCCGTCGGCGGCGTCCACTACGACGCGAACGACGAGACGAACGCTCCCGTCAAGCCCTCCTCAACCGTCGTCGAGTCGTTCG
Organism: Isosphaeraceae bacterium; assembly: GCA_050249155.1. Lineage (GTDB taxonomy): Bacteria > Planctomycetota > Planctomycetia > Isosphaerales > Isosphaeraceae > JBFWRA01. The sequence continues at coordinate 1,982 of JBFWRA010000387.1, forward strand.
CGATGCGGGGTCGATCCGGCCTCCGTTGGGGGACGTTGCCAGGATCGGCGCGGGAGGCGGAGCGGGTCGCGGCGCTTGCGGCCGCCGCGGGACTTCGCGTCGAGAGAATCCAGGGGGCGGACGCCTCCTCCACGAACCTGCTCACCAGACTGCCCAGGGTGTCGATCGCCCACCTCGCGACCCACGGCTTCTTCGCCGACCCGAACTTTCGGTCGGTCCTTCAGATTGACCCGGGGCTATTCGAGCGGCGAGGCGAGGAGCGCGTCGGTGCCGGGGCGCTCAGCCCGCTGGTCCTCTCCGGGTTGGTCCTGTCGGGCGCGAACGACCCGAAGACGCCAGGCCGCGGGCTCGTCACGGGTGAAGCCCTGGTGGACCTCGACCTGAGCGGGCTCGAACTCACGGTACTCTCGGCATGCGACACGGGCCTGGGCGACGTCGCCGGCGGCGAAGGGGTCTTCAGCCTTCAGAAGGCGTTTCACCTGGCGGGTTGCGGAAACGTCGTCGCGTCGCTCTGGAAGGTCGACGACGTGGCCACCGAGGCGCTGATGGGCCTGTTCTACCGCAACCTCTGGGTCGATCGCATGCCGCCGCTGGAGGCGCTCCGTCGGGCGCAGCTTCATCTCTATCGCAACCCGGACGCGATCCCCGTTCTCGCCGCCACCCGAGGCGTCGACTTCATCGAACGGAAGCTCCCCGTCGCCCCCCCGCGCGATCCCGAACGCGCGCCGGGCCCTGTCGCGCCGACCTCGAAATGGGCCGCGTTCCTCTTCTCGGGGATCGGGCGCTGACGTCTGAAGCGGATCTCCCGAGACCCTCGACGGCGAACGTCGAAGAAAAAACGGCGGACGACGTCCGCCTCGATCGACCTCGCACGTTTTCCTTGATGTCGTCCGGATCGGTGATGAAACGCGAGCCTGAAACATCAAGGAGTCAAGAACATGTTTCGCAAGTACGGTCGGATCGGCGTCCTGTCTCTCCTCGCCCTCTCCGTCGCGTCGGTCGTGGCGCCTCACGAGGCGCGGGCGGGCGATCCCTTCGAGTCGGCGGGGATCATCATGAACGGGGTCGGCAACATCATCCGGGCGGCCACGCCACAGCCCGTCCACAACCACTATCACGTCGGCGGGTATCCTTACCAGGCGCCAGGCTGGGGCGGCATGCCGCCGGCCTATCCGCCGGCACCCCCGATTGGCTACAACCCCTATTACGGCCAGCCATACTCCTATCAGCAACAGTACCAGGCGATTGGCGGAGTTCCGGGGTACACCACCCGATGGGCCGCCCCTGGGGGCGGCACCGTGCAGTTCTGGCGGCCTGGTCCCTAGACGCATGATCGCTCCAAGATCAATGAACAATACCACCGACCGGCTGGGAAGCCGGTCGGTGGTTCCGTTGGCCGTCCCCACCTCCACCCACGACGATTGACGACGACCCCCTTCCTCAACGCCATCAGACGTTGAGCACCTTGACGACCCCGAAGAGCCCGTGATCCCCCGCCGCGCGCGTTCCTCCCTGATGCCTCTGGGCGTCGATCCCACCCCGAATGATCGTCGCCGTCTCGCCGGCCTCCGCTTTCCACGCGTTCGCTCCGGACCGCTCCCGCGGGGAAGCGAGTCGGCTCGCGGTTCCCGGGATTGCGCGGCGAAGGATCGCTTCCGGATCCGTCGAGTGGTGCGTTGGCCTCCAGGGCGGTGGGCGATCAGCCTCGGCTCTGGGATCGCGCCGCGCCGTCGCTGTGTTTGGCCAAAGAGTCTCGCCGGATCAGGCTTTATAAAAGAATCGAAAAGTCGATTGTGACCTTTCGCGACGCTTTGCGGAGAATGGTTCGGAGGAGGCATTCGCGTGGTCGATTTCGATTCGATGGAGCCCGACCTTTTGCTTCGGAAGGCGGCGCGCGGTGATGAGAAGGCGCGGCAGCGTCTGCTCGCGCTGCATCGGCCGTCACTTCAACGCATGGTCGCCGTCCGTCTTGATCCGCGGCTCTCCGCGCGACTTGATCCCTCGGACGTGGTTCAGGAGGCCCTGGTCGTCGCCGCGGGACGGCTGGACGAATTCTTGCGTGATCGCCCCGTGCCGTTTCTGGCCTGGCTCCGTCAGATCGCGCAGGACCGCCTGGCCGACGCCTACCGTCAGCACGTTCGGTGTGAGAAGCGCACCGTGAGTCGAGAGCAACCCCTGGGGACCCTGCTCCCGGACGACTCGGTCGGCGTTCTGGCCCGCCGTTTCGTGGCCAGTGGAACCAGCCCCAGTCGTCGCATGGCGTCGCGTGAGCAACGGGAGTGGGTGCGGGCGGCCCTGGCCCGGCTGTCGCCCTCGGATCGCGAGTTCCTGGTGATCCGTTATATCGAAGGTCTGGGCATCTCCGAGATCGCCAGGCTGCTGGGCCTGAGCGAGTCGGCCGCCAAGATGAGGCAACTCCGGGCGCTCGAACGTCTCCGAAAGTTGCTGGAGTCGGACCCTTCTCAAGGGAACTTCTGGCCATGATGCTCACCAACGGCGCGAGCGAACATGCCGGAGCGAGTTCCGGGGATCCAGTCCTGGCGGAGTGGGTCGAGGAACTCAGCGCGAGGTTCGAGGCGGGAGAGCGCGTGGACCTCTCCGCGTACGTCCGCCGACACCCCGAACGCGCCGAGCAACTTCGAGGCTTGCTGCCGGCGATCGCCATGCTCGCCGAACTGGGGCGTTCCCGGGCGAAGCGCGATCAGGTCCGACTTGAAGAGACGGATTCCACCGACACGGACGAGCCCCCAGCGGGACGACCTTCCAGGATCCTGGACGACTTCGAGATCGTCCGCGAAGTCGGCCGGGGAGGCATGGGGGTCGTCTTCGAGGCGCGTCAGGTCTCGCTGGATCGTCGCGTGGCCTTGAAGGTCCTGCCGTTCGCGGCGGCGCTGGACCCCCAGCGGCTGGCGCGGTTCCGTACCGAGGCGCATGTCTCGGCGAAACTGCACCATTCGAATATCGTGCCGGTTTACGCGATTGGATGCGCCGAGGGCGTGCATTATTACGCGATGCAGTTCATCGATGGCCAGTCCCTCGCGCAGCTCATCGCGGATCTTTGTGAGGCCTCCCCTCCCCCTGGGTCGGCAACCCCCCCGCGCCCGTGTTCCGGCGATCGCTACGGAACTCGGGCGCTTGCCGGCTCGTGGCGGTCCCGGGCGCACGTTCGGGCGG
>JBFWRA010000388.1:0-5150 GCA_050249155.1 Isosphaeraceae bacterium
AGAGTCCCGCCTTGAGGTAGTCCGAGTAAAGGTTGGAGATGAATTCGAGACGAATCTCCTTGGGACAGGCGGCCTCGCACTCACCATGGTTGGAGCAGGCGCCGAACCCCTCGGCGTCGGCCTGTTAGATCATCGCCTTGACTCGTCGATAACGCTCGGGCTGTCCCTGGGGCAGGGCGTTGAGGTGTTTGGCCTTGGCCCCGATGAAGAGCATCGCGGAGGCGTTCGGGCAGGCCGCGACGCAGGCTCCGCAGCCGATGCAGGCCGCGGCGTCCATCGAGACGTCGGCGTCCTCCTTGCCGATCAGCAGATCGTTGGCCTCGGGCGCGTTTCCAGTGGGTGCCGTGATGAATCCTCCGGCCGCGATGATCCGGTCGAACGCGCCGCGGTCGACGATCAGATCCTTCAGCACGGGGAAAGCTCTGGCCCGCCAGGGCTCCAGGGTCAACACGTCGCCGTCGCGGAAGCTGCGCATGTGAAGCTGGCAGCAGGTCGTCGCGGAACGCGGACCGTGAGCCTGTCCGTTGACCACCATCCCACACTGGCCGCAGATGCCCTCTCGACAATCATGGTCGAAGGCGATCGGTTCCTCTCCCTTGAGGATGAGCCCTTCGTTGACCACGTCCAGCATCTCGAGGAACGACATGTCGGGGCTGATATCCCGGGCCTCGTAGGTCACGAACCGACCGGGAGCGTCGCGGTCTTTTTGCCGCCAAACGTGGAGAGTCAGATTCATCGTCGTCTCTGTAGCGTTGTGGCCCATCGTCGGTTGATCGCTCCTCTCTCTGGCCGGTGGACGGAACGGGCCGGCCTGTCGCGTTTCATCTCAGGGCACGATTGGCGACGGGACGCCGTCACTTGTAGCTGCGGGTTTGCAGCGCGATCGACTCGAATTCGAGCGGTTCGACCAGCCGATTCGGACAGTTCCCCTCGCCCGTGTATTCCCAGGCCGCGACGTGGCAAAACTCCTCGTCGTTTCGCAGAGCCTCGTTGTCCGGAGTCTGGTACTCGGTTCGGAAGTGACCGCCGCAGGACTCCCTGCGTTCGAGCGCGTCCAGGCACATCAATCCGCCCAGTTCGAGGAAGTCGGCCACGCGGCCAGCCTTTTCCAGCGACTGGTTGATCTCCTCACCGTCGCCGAGCACTCGTACGTCGCGCCAGAACTCCTCGCGAAGCGCGGGGATTTTCTCGAGGGCCGTTTGAAGCCCTTCCTGGTCGCGGGCCATCCCACAGTGATTCCACATGATCTTGCCGAGTTCCCGGTGGAACGAGTCGACCGTTCGCGTGCCCTTGATGGAGATCAACCGTTTGACGCGGTCCTCCACGTGGGACTCCGCCTCCTTGAACGCCGAATGGTCGGGCTTCAGGCCATCGGGCTTCACCCCGGCGAAGTAATTCCCCAGAGTGTGCGGAATGATGAAATAGCCGTCGGCCAGCCCCTGCATCAGGGCGCTGGCGCCAAGTCGGTTGGCCCCGTGGTCCGAGAAGTTGGCCTCTCCCAGAACGAAGAGCCCCGGGATCGTGCTCATCAGGGAATAGTCGACCCAGAGCCCACCCATCGTGTAATGGATCGCCGGATAAATCCGCATGGGAACCTTGTAGGGGTTCTCGCCGGTGATCCGTTCGTACATGTCGAACAGGTTGCCGTAACGCTCGCGCACGGTGGCTTCGCCGAGACGATTCAGCGCGTCGGAGAAATCCAGGTAGACGCCCAGCCCGGTCTTGCCAACTCCCCTGCCCTCGTCGCAAACCTCCTTGGCCGCTCGCGAGGAGATGTCTCGCGGTGAGAGGTTGCCGAAGCTCGGATATTTCCGCTCCAGATAATAGTCGCGGTCCTCCTCGGGGATTTGCCCGGGGGGACGATCGTCCCCTTTACGTTTGGGAACCCAGATCCGCCCATCGTTGCGCAACGACTCGGACATGAGAGTGAGTTTGCTCTGGTGGTCCCCGGTGACGGGGATGCACGTGGGATGGATCTGCGTGAAGCAGGGATTGGCGAACGCCGCGCCTTTTTTGTAAGCCCGCCAGATCGCCGAGCCGTTGGCACCCTTGGCGTAGGTGGCCAGGTAAAAGACCGTCCCGTACCCGCCGGTCGCCAGCAGCACCGCGTCGGCCGCGTGCGACTGAACCTCACCAGTCACAAGATTCCTCGTGACGATTCCCCGCGCCCTGCCGTCGATCACCACGAGTTCAAGCATCTCGTGGCGGGTGTGCGCCTTCACCTTGCCAAGCCCGATCTCGCGCTCGAGCGCCTGGTACGCTCCCAGCAAGAGTTGCTGACCCGTCTGTCCCCGCGCGTAGAAGGTGCGGGAGACCTGGGCGCCTCCGAACGAGCGATTGGTGAGTGTGCCGCCGTATTCCCGCGCGAAGGGAACTCCCTGAGCCACGCATTGATCAATGATGTCCACCGAGACTTCCGCCAGCCGATAGACGTTCGCCTCCCTGGACCGAAAGTCTCCCCCCTTGATCGTGTCGTAGAACAGACGACGAACGCTATCTCCGTCGTTTTGGTAGTTCTTGGCGGCGTTGATGCCTCCTTGCGCAGCGATCGAGTGCGCCCGGCGGGGGCTGTCCTGATAACAGAAAACCTTGACGTCGTAGCCCAACTCGGCGAGCGTCGCGGCGGCGGACGCACCCGCCAGGCCAGTCCCAACGACGATCACCGAATACTTGCGCTTGTTCGCCGGACTGACCAACTTCATCGAATTCTTGAAGTTGGTCCACTTGTCGGCCAGCGGTCCCGGTGGGACGTTCGAAATCAGTTCCATCGCGAGACGCTCCGTTGCGTTACTTGACCCACCCCATGAGCACCGACAAGGGGACCGACGTGAACCCCAGCACGACGACCAGTGTGAACAGCGTGGCCAGCTTCCGAGTCCATGAGCCGTGCCGCTTCGGACCCAGACCAAGCGTCTGGAACATGCTCCAGACTCCATGCCAGAGGTGGAAGCCCAGCGCGAGCGTCGCGAGAATGTAAAACGTCGCCACCCAGGGAACGCTCAGGCCCGTCACCACGTTGTGATAAACATGTTCCTCCACGAAATCGGGGTGGACGGTACCGGTCGTCATGTGCAGCACGTGGTACACGATATAGGCCAGGAGCAGGGGTCCGGTGAGCCACATCGTCCGCGAGGCATAGCTCGATTCTCGGGATTTCTTGACACGATACGTGACGGCCCGGGCCGCGGCGTTCCGCCTCGCCAGCAGAGCGAACGAAAGGATGTGCAACCCCACGGCGGTCAGTAGGCCCAGCCGCGCGGCCCAGAGAAAGGCCGGCTCAAACCGGATGAGTCGCCCGTAGGCGTCCAGCGCCTCGGCCCCTTCGAAGACCTTGAGGTTGCCGAGCATGTGAACCAGGACGAAGCCGGAGAGCATCACGCCCGTCACGGCCATTATCAGTTTCAGGCCAAGTGAGGAACCTAGGAACTTGAACACAGGCGAGGTCGGAGCCTTGACGGAAGGCCCTGACGGGGCGGGGGCCACTGTTGCCATGATCGCTGGAGATCTCCCTCGGGCGGGACGTATCCACCGCGAGGCCCACGACTCCCGCCGGTCGTCGGCCGTCCTCGCAACGCTCCTGAGGCCCTCAACGTCGACTGGGGACGACCTGAGCGTCTCCGGGAGACGCCTTCGCGGCTTTCCGCACGCGAATCCGATTTCCCTTCCAGGATTCCGCGGAAACGTCCCAGGTTCTCAGCTCGACCGGTTCCCCTTGACGCATATTGACTTTCGATGGAACCGGAAACGCGTCCCCCGCGTTTCGAAGTCGCGGAAAGCTGGATCGACGCCACGATCGCCCGCAAGGAGGGAGACGCTCGGAAACGCCATCGTCAGCGAGTGACTCGCGTGCTCTGGAGTGAGGACGCTCCATGGCACATTGAACTTCTTATAGGTGAATCAGGGGGGAGGAGCAATGGGGCACCTCCAAATCGCGAGACGCTTTTCAGTCGACTCTTGAACCAGGCGGTGGATGCCGTATAGTGACGTTGGAAACCACACCCCTTTTCCCAATCTCCACGAAGAGCGTCCCGACCTCCATGCGGATGGTTCTCTCCCCAGTCCTGGTCGTCTGCGTCTTGGGATTCGGGGCGATCACCTCTCCCACGCCGAGCTCGCGACCAGGGGTTGGACCTCGCCTGAAAGTCGGATGCTCCCCTGAGATCCGGGCGATCGACACGTCGTCGCCTACTCGGAATTCCGATCGTCACCATGGCGGTTCGGAATACTGTGAGGAGGACGACTCAAACGAGTCCAAGGAAGATTTTGGATTTCGACGGATCGCCCTTGGCTCATTCCTCTTCTCGTCCTCCCGCCCACTCCACGCGTGCTCACCGGAGAGTTTCTTGACGGGATCTCCGCATCCCGCTCTTCGATTGCGCTGCTGATCCACCCTCCCTCGCTCCTCGGTCAAGGCCATCCTAATCGTCTCGACCGTGTTTCGCGGAGTCCGAGCAACCTGGAACGGTCGCTTTCCGCCTCGAGGGTTCCACCACGCGACATTTCAGGTGGCTGATTCTGTCCAATTCCGTTCCCTCGGACGGGAGTCCAGCGTGTCGTCGATGCGCGTGGGGAGAGAGGTCCTGGGACCCCAGGGTTCCGGCCTCGGACTCGCCACCGTCTTTCCGGGGGGAAAGGACGGTGGTGCGCTGAGGCCGGAATCCTGGGGCCCCGCGAAACTCAGGGCACCTTGACTGTGGGCAAGCGGGATGCGGCGTTCCACGGCGGCGATGCAACCGTGTTGGAATGCCTGGCGAGTGAACGTCGGGGCCAGCCGGCCCCGCTCGTGTCGATGGAAACGACTTTTCGGACGGCCCCGAGGGGGCGAATCGAGCCCCGTCACAAAATCATGCGGTTTCTCGTATTCTTTCCACTAGCGTTGAGTCGGTCTCGACGTTATACCATTGTCGTCTGGGATTAATTCGTTACAATGAACTCGACGGCCCGGTGACCCCGGCCTGTGGTTCTTCGACGTGTCCCCGGGGGGGGAAGACACGGCGTTGGCTGCGGGCCGGGATCAGCGGGCCGTAACTCTTTCTCCACGCGCCCTTTCGCCCTCAAGAACTTTGACGGAATCGCCCGGTTCGCACACGACTCTCACAGATCCCTTTGGCCTCTTCGAAAACCTATTGATCAAAATGAATTCGCTGGAC
>JBFWRA010000389.1:0-5149 GCA_050249155.1 Isosphaeraceae bacterium
GACGATCGCGGTGGCGAGCGTCCTCGCCTGGATGGAGCGTGACGCCTTTCTCAGCCGGATCAGCGACGGCTTGAGCTGGCGAACGGTCGTGCTGGCCTGGATCGTGCTGGCCTTGACGACCACCGCGCACGAGTTCGCTCATGGGCTCACATGCAAGCACTTCGGGGGGGAGGTTCGGGACATTGGGTTCCTCCTGATCTACTTCACGCCTTGCTTTTACGCGAACGTCTCCGACGCCTGGCTTTTTCCCGAGCGTTGGAAGCGGATCGCCGTGACGCTGGCCGGCGGTTATTGCGACCTGGTGCTCTGGTCGCTGGGGATTTTCGGGTGGCGGCTGGCGCAGTCGGGCACGATCGCGCACGACCTCGCTTTTTTCGTGGCGACGATCTGCGGTGTGAGGGTGTTTTTCAACCTCAACCCCTTGTTAAAGCTTGACGGATACTATCTGCTATCCGACATGGTCGACGCGCCGAACCTCCGCCGTCGCGGCCTGGAGCGATTCAAGGCGCACGCCCGCCGGCTGCTCTGGGGGGCGAAGCGACCGCCAGCCGATCCGCGGGGTTACCTGCTCACGTCTTACGGATTGGCGTGCTGGTCGTTTTCGATGATGTTTCTGATCACCATGATGTACGCGTTCTCGCGTTATTTGGCGACGTCGGGATTGCTGGCCCTGGGGTGGACGGTGTTCCTGGCATGGACAAGCGGGAGACGACTCCTGCGGGGCTTTACTCACGGGGAGGTTCGTGCCATGTTCCGGAAGCGCCGGGGGCGGGCGGCGATCCTGGTCATCGGCGGCGTGGTGACCCTTGTGACCTTGGCGGCGATGCCGGTGCGGGATCGCGTGGGGGGCACGTTCCTGATCCGGCCGGCGGCCGGCGGCCGCGCCGAACTCCGCGCCGGGATCGCCGGCTTCCTCCGCGAAGTCTCGGGAGACGAGGGGAGCGCGGTCTCCCCAGGAACGCGAGTCGCGCGGCTCGAAGTGCCCGGACTCTCAAGCAAGCTCTTGCAAAAGCGCGCGGAAATCCGCGAATCCGAGGCGAGGCTCACGCTCCTGCGGGTCGGCCCTCGCCCCGAGGCGGTGGCCGAACAACGGGCCAAGGTGGAGCGGTCGCGGCGTTGGCGCGACCTGGCCCGCTCCGAACTGGAGCGGACCCGCGCGGCCTTCGAGGCGGAGATCGCCGAGTTCGACGCCGAGGCCCGCCAGCTTGACGCGGAACTCGATCGGGCGAACCAGGAGTTGCTTCGCGATCGGGCGTTGTTCCAGCGTCAGGCCCTCCAACGCGACGCGCTTCGCGAAACGGAGAAGGCCGCTCGGGTGGCCGAGGCGCGTGTCGCCGCGCTGGCCGCCCGTCGGGCCGCCCGAACGGCCAGGGGAGTCCTGGTGGCCGAAGGGGAACTCGCCCGCCGCGAGGTGGAACTGGCCGACGACAAGGCGGCGCTGCGGATTCTCGAAGCGGGCACCCGTCCCGAGGAGATCGAATCCGAAGCCGCCCGACTGGCCAGGCTTCAAGAGGAACTTCAAGAGTTGCTCGACCAGGAATCCAGGCTGGTCGTCTCCTCACCCGTGATGGGACTGATCGCCACGCCCAGGCTCAGGGAACGCATCGGCCAGTACTTCCAGCAAGGAGATCTGATCGCGGAGGTCGAGGCGACCGAGCGCGTCGAGGCCGAGGTGGCCATCAACGAGCAAGACGTGCCTCGCATCCAACCGGGACAGGAGGTCGCCCTCAAAGTACGGGCCCTCCCCTTTGAGACGTTCGTCAGCAGGGTCGATCGAATCGCCCCGGCCGCCTTGCGGGTTCTTGGCAGAAACACGGTGCCTGTCGACCCAAGGTCCCCCGCGGCCACGTCCGCCGCCGCCTCCGCCTCGTCGGGACGAGAGGCGACAGGCACGTTCATCGTCTATTGCGCTCTTGACGACGTCGACCAGTCGTTGAGAACCGGCATGTCAGGGTATGCTAGAGTCCGTCTCGCCCCGCGACCGCTCGGCGTGATCCTGGCCCACCGGGTGCTCCGGATGATCCGGACCGAATTCTGGTGGTGAACCCCGCGGGTCGTCGACCCCTGGAGACTCCCGCGATGGGCTCGCTGAGACAGTGGCTCCAGACCTCATGGCTGGACAAGTTCCGAAGCCCAAACCGCCGCTCGCACCTTGAGGCCATGAAGCTTCGCTCCGATCTTGTTCGGCTCTACACCAAGGGACGGCTCGCCGAGGCGGTGGGCACCGCCAGGGAACTCGTCGACTGGCAGCGCCGGACGCGAGGGCCCGACTCCGTCGACCTGGCGATTGGTCTGGCCAACCTGGGCCGGCTACTTCACCGTGCCGGCGACGCCACGGGAGCCGCCGCGGTGATGGCCGAGGCCGCCGCGCTGCAGCGCCGGCGGGCCCAACGCGCCGCTCACGATCTGGCCGTCTTCGAACTCCTCCTGGAGCTCAAAGTCCGACCTCCCGAGGACGCTAACTTGTATCGATCGTGTATCGATACCGCACGCGCCTGGCACCGTCGGGTTGACGCGAGGCCGGACGCGACGAACCCGTTCGCCAGATTGCTCGACTGGCTGGAACGCCCAGGCTCGCTCTCCGAGAGTGACCGGGAAATCGAGTGCGCCGAGATCTGTGGAGGGTTTCCCCCCAGACCCAGCGGCGAGGCCGTCACGTCACCACAGACGCCTGGACGGTGAACGCTTTCCAGGCGTCCGTTTCGAGGATCTCGGCGATCGCGGCGATCGCCCCGTCCAACTCGTCGTCGCGCGTGTAGAAGTGGGGCGAGAGCCGAACCCCCGCGCCCGGGCGGTAGTCGCACAGAATCTCCCGCGCCTTCAAACCCCGAGAGACCTCGTACCCGTGCGGCACGTCCAGGGCGACGGTACCCCCTCGGCGCTCGGGATCGCGAGGGGTCACGCAGGGGAACCCCCGCGCGTCAGCCAGTTCCAAAAGCCTGGACGTTTGCCGGCGCGACTTCGCCCGGATCACTGGAATCCCCACCTCGTTGACGACTTCCAGGCCCGCCATCGCCGCGTAAAGCGCCGGGATCGCCGGCGTGCCGTGGAGAAACCGCCAGGCGTCGTCTCGACGGTCCAAAACCGGCTCGAACGCGAACGGGCGGCGGTGGGCCATCCAGCCGGTCAAGGCCGGGCTCAGGCGCTGGCGAAGTTCGGGACGGACCCAAAGAAACGCCGCCCCTGGCCCTCCGCAGAGCCACTTCAAGCAGCCCCCGACGTACGCGTCCACGTTCAACGCGTCCACGTCCACCGGGATCGATCCGACCGATTGATATCCATCGACGATCGTCACCGCGCCCACCCGGGCGGCCCGTTCCGAGATCGATTCAATATCATGAATATAGCTGGACTTGAATAATACATGGGAGACGTTGACGATCGCGGTGCGCTCGTCGATCGCGTCGACGAGCCGCCCGGCGTCGACGGTCAGTCCGTCCTCCGTCGGCACCACGACGACCTCCGCCCCGCGCGCCCTCAGACCGTCGATCAGGTAGAGGATCGAGGGGAAATGCATGGCGTCGGTGACGACCCGCGGCCTGCCCTTCTGAAAGTCGAAGGCGCTGAAAAGCAGGGCGTGGGCCAGGGTGACGTTCGGCTGGAAGACCACGTCGCCTCGCGACGCGCCGATCAAGGGGCCGACCAGGTCCCCCAGGTCGTTGGCCAGCGTCCACCACGACTCCTCCCAGGCCCGCACTCCTCGCGCGGCCCAGACCTCGAAGTACTCTCGCAATCGGTCCTCGGCCGCGGCGGGTACAGCGCCTAGAGAATTGCTGATAAGATAATTCGTGGAGTTGAGAATCGGGAACCGCTCGCGGTGGGCCAGCGTCGGGTCCTGGTCGAAAGGAGGGTTCACGCGTGTGGATTCCTGGGTTGGGGTCGGACCTCGCCCGTCGTGCGCGCCGTCGACGGCCGGGAACGACGCGAACGCCCACCCCAGGGCCGGGCGAGGCCGCGGGGCGGGCGTCCTTTTTGGGATGACGCGCGGCGTCGCGAGGGTCAGTCGCGCTTGCCGGCCTTGCGGACTTCCTCAAGCTCCTTGCTCAGCACTTCGATCCGCTCTTTGAGTTCCTGGATCCGGCGATCGGCCTCGCCTGCCTGGGCCTTCGCCCTGGCTTTCAGGTCGGCATCGGCTTTCCTCCTCGCCTCAAGGTCCTTTCTCACCTCGACCTCAACCTCGACCTCCTTGTCGACCTTGGCCTTGCGAAGCTCCTCGTATTCCTCAAGAAATCCCTTCATTCGTTTATCGAACTCGGAGCCTGGACCGAGCGATTCCTCGAGCGCCTTGGCCAGTTCCCTCATGGCCTGTTCGAACTCGGACCCTGGCCCGAGCTTCTCCTTGACCTCGGCCTCGATCCGCGCGCCGAGGGTTCGCATCTTGGCGTCGAACTCGGACCCCTCGCCGAACTTCTCCCTGAGCACCTTCGAGAGGGCCGGGCCGAGCGTCTCCAGCGCTTTCATCGCTTCCGAGTCGGGCGCGAAGAGTTTGGAGATCTCGCCGAGGTCTTCGATCTCGACACTGATCTCATGCTTATCTTTCTTCTTGTCGGCACCGTCATGGTCGTGGTCATGGTCGTCGTGGTCCTTGGCCTCATGCCTGGCGGCCTGTTCCTGGGCTCGCCTCCTCAGAAGGTTCAGGACGGGTCGGTTGGCTTCGCCGTCCTTGCCGCGGGCCTTCTCCATGCTCTCCTTCAACCTGGCCCTGGCCTCCTCGAGTTCGGCCCTGGCTTTCTCCAGCGCGGCCCTGGCCTCGTCGCCGTCCTTCCCCCGGTTCCTGGCCCTGACCTCGGCGAATCGAGCCATGGCCTTCTCCATCATGGCGCGGGCCTCGTCGATCGCCGCCTTCCCCCGCTCGTCGTCGACGTCGAGCCGACGCAAGATCACCCGGCGCTCCGTCTTTTTCCTCGCGGACGAATCGGCCTCGTCGCCGTCCTTGGCCTCATCCTCCTCCTCGGTCACGACGACCACCGCGGGCTTGCCGTCGACCTCGCGCACGTTCACCTCGATCGGATCCTTGACCCGTTCGAGAACCTTCGCCTCGCCCTTGCCGTCGGTCTCGATGACGATCACGGAGGGCTTGCCGTCGACGACCTTCGTCTCGACTCGAACGGTCTTGCCGTCCTTCGTGGTGGTCGTGGACGAAGAAGAC
>JBFWRA010000390.1:0-5148 GCA_050249155.1 Isosphaeraceae bacterium
TAAAACCCCTTCTGATGGGCAAGACCGCGCTTCGCGGTCGCGAAGAACTCCGAGACGGTCGAGATTCGCGCGGCCTGACGTGACGCCCGTCTCTCCGGTTTCGGTCCTATGGTTGACCGGGAGGGCGTGCCGCGGTGGCGCCCTGGAGGCTGGTCGATCGTTCGGGCGAGTCCCATGAGTTCGCGTACCCGAGTCCTGACGGCCGGTCGCGTCGTCGGCCTGGCGTCTTGCCTGTTCGTGTTCGTGGCCGTGGCGGCTGGCTTCGCGGCGGATCAGAAGCCAGGGCGAAAACCGTTCGACCCGGAGCGCATACGAAAGAACCTGGCCAAGGTCTCGGCGGATCTGAACGCCCGGCGTCGGGAGATTGAGAAGGTCTGGGACGAGATCTTGCCTGGAGCGCCTCCGTTGGCGGGACCCTCGGCCGATCGCAAGGCGCCGTTGCGTTACCGGTTCGCCAGGGGTGACGTGTTCGCCTACCGGTACGACCTCGAGTTCTGGATCGAGGGGGCGTCGACGCGCCATCGCTATTCGGGCACTCCCTACGGCTCCGTCGAGTTGGTCGAGGACGGTGTCGCCGAGATCTTTCTGATCGGCAAGCTGGAAGGGTCGATCGTTCGAGCCGCCGGGGAGTCGCCCGACCCTTCGAAATCGATCTGGCTCGCGTCCTGGTTGAGAATCGGGCCCCAGGGTGTCGTCGGCGGGAAGAAGGACCTCGGCGAGGACGCGCTGCCTCCCGCGTTCGAGACCTTGAGGATTCGCCCTCGGGAACTTCTCTTCCCCTCGATTCCCGACTCGCTCCCGGGAGCGCGGGGGTCGACGGAGTCCGCCACGTTGTTCTCGAACAAACCGAGCGCGTTGGCCCTCCCGAACCTGGAGACGGATCGAGGGACGAGGGTCCGGGCGGTTCGGGCCGATCCGATCCCGGGTTCGCTCGCCCGGTTGCGGTTCGTCAACGGCTTCATCACGGTCGAGGACGTCGAGATCCGTCGCCTGCTGTCATTCCGTTGGGTCGGTCGTTTCGACCCCGCGCGGGGGTACGTTCGCGACGGCCAGGCGAGGCTTCGGGTGGAGACGACCGGCGCGCGACCCACTCTGGCCCACCTGCGGCTGGAACGCCTCGAAGGGGACGCGGTTCGCGAGGCTTACGAGAAGGCCAGGGCCGCCTGGGTCGATCGACCCGCCTCCCTCCAGCCGGTGGAACTGCTTCGGAAGCGGGTCGCGGTGAAGCGGCCGGCGTTCCTCAAGACGACGCGAGACGCCCAACCAGGCATGCGGGTCGTCCACCTTCGAAGCGCGGACAGGCATCCCGACGGCGATCACAAGTACTACGAGGCGGTGGTGATCGAGGCCGACGCCAGGCCCCGCGGCGAGGTGACGATCCGCTACGTCGGCAGCGGCGAGCGCTTCTCCGTCCACCCCGCGACCCTGGCCCCCCAACCCGCGGCGAGGCTCGGGGAATCGGCGGGAAACTAGCCAGACCGGGGGGGCGCTCGGGCGACCGGGAGGGGTCGCCGTCGCCGCGTGATCGGCCCGTGACCAGGGGCCCTGAAAATCTTTGGCTCATGGTCGAGACGATTCCGCATGGGATCGTGACGAGCGAATCACTTGAGTCGGGTGACTCGAAGTGAGGAACGTCTCGTCGAAGGGAGTCTATCATGTCAACACAAAATCGCCCGTCGACTCTCTCTCGGCCTCATACCCGGCGTCGACCGGTCCTGGAATCCCTGGAAGACCGACAGCTCATGTCGCTCGCCTCGGAGTTCGGGATCAACGCCGTCACCAGCAATGAATCTTTTGACTCGGACAACGCCAAGTCGGGCAACGGCGCGTCGGTCGTCGTCTGGACCGACTTCTCCAGCTCCGCGAACAAGGTGATCCGGGCCCAGCGGCTCGGCTTCGAGGGGATCAAGAACGGGCCGGAGATCGTCGTCGCCAGTCTGGGGAGTGGCGATTTCAGCGCGATTCGCCCCAAGGTCGCCATGAACTCCCTGGGCGAGTTCGTGGTGACCTGGACCCAGCCCAGCGGGTCCGACACCAACGTTCTGGCCCGCCGGTTCAACGCCGCGGGCCTCCCGATCGGCGGGGTCGTTCAGGTCGGCGTCGGCACGTTCAAGGAGCACGACCCCGACGTCGCGTTCGGCAACACGGGCAACTTCGTCGTCGCGTACACCCGCGACACGAACAACGTCAACCCCGACGTCTTCGCCAAGCAGTACTCGTTCAGCACCGGCCAACTGATCAACGTGATCAACGTGGCGACCACCTCCAAGGGAGAGTCCCTCCCGAGCGTCGCCGTGCATGGCAACGTGATCAACGTCGCCTATCAGCTCGCGTTCAGTGGATCGGACGACGACGTCAAGCTGGCCAGGTTCTCGACGAACGGGACGGCGCTGGGCACGGTCACCGTCGCCGGAGCCGGAGTGAGGGAGCGGGCCCCCAGCCTCGGGCTGGACGGCCTGGGCAACGCCTTCGTCGCGTACCAGAGGATCGGAGGTGACGACTGGGACGTCAAGGTCCGACGGGTTTCCACCGCGGGGTCCGTCGGTCCCGAGATCAACATCCAGAACACCGGGGCCGATGAGACCAGGCCGTCGATCGCCGTGAGGAGGTCCGCGGCCGGGGGCTTCGTGGTGGCCTACAACAGCGACGACCGGGTCAAGGTGACCGAGGTGACCGACGCCGGCGTGGTCAAGTCGACGTCGGACGCCGGCGACGGCCGCACCAACCCGGCCGTCAGCATCGACGGCAACGGCGAATACCTCGTGACCTACACACGCAAGACGAGGCCCTTCCCGTTCCTGTTCCAGCACAAGAACGTCAAGGGAAGGATCGGCCGCCTCTTCTTCTGATCGATTCGATCGAAACGCCAGGCCGCGAGGGTCGGGTTCGTCCCGGCCCTCGCGGCGTTTTCGAAACCGAGGACGACGGTTCGTCAGGGTCGACGTGTGGAGCGGAGCCGGCTCACTTCATCAAGAGACGGCCGAGGATCTTCTCAGCCGCTGGGAAACCCTCGCCCCATCGCGCGTCGATCTCGGCCTGACCGAGGAAATCCTCGTCTCCGAGAAAGAGCGTGGGGTTCTCGGCCAATCGGTGCTCGTCGTCGACGTACGCCTTGATCAGATACTTTCCAGGAGCCAGCCGCGCCGTTTCCTGTTCCGGCGTTTTCGTCGTCGGGGAGCCGCTCGGCCCGAACAGGAACAGCGTCCCGACGACGTTGCGCACGGGCGTGATCTGCCCTTGCGTGAACGCGATCCGCTCCGAACTCCAGGCGTTGGCCTGGGCGTCCCAGGCGTGAAGGAAGAGCTGCATTCGCGTGCCCACCGGCAACGAGTCCGGCACCTGGCGCACCATGAGCACGTGTTTGGTGGGATGCCAGTTGTCCGGCGGCAGGTCCGCCACCGAGGTGTACTGGTCGCCGACCACGCGCGCGTAGTCCTGGATCCAGGCGATGAACGCCTTGTAGGACGGGTCGTCCACGTGCATCTTCAGGCCGCCCATGTGCGAGACCGGCTCGCCGTACGAGGGCTTGGCGAAATTCCCATCCTCGTCCCTGGCGGGTAGCTTGGACGTCGGCTTGAGCACGATCAGGCTCTTTTGGGGATCCGTTAGGTTGATCAGCGGAAGCGAGCCCTCCGGCGTCTCGCGACTTCGCTCGATGAGATAGTCGACGGTCGCCTCCGGGGTTTCTCGAAAAATGTTCATTCGTCTGCCGACGTCGATCCCGTGCGTTTCGAGGAATTCCTTGTGTTTTTCGATGGCCGTTTTATGATTCGGGTTGGATTCGTCGATCTCGTGCGGGGTGTGGCAGGGGAAGCATCGCATGCGCTGCGACCAGACGTTCCGGACGAACGAATCGACCACGCGGCTCTTGCGGGCGTGGCGGATCACCGGATCGGGCCGGGCCGGTCGGGCCAGTTCGGCGACGGAGAGTCGGGCCAGAGCGCGCATTTTCGGGTCGTCGCAGCAGGCGTGGATCCACGCGGCGAACGCCTCGTACTCCGCCTCGCGCGTCTTCTGATGGATCAGCCGCGCGCCCTTGTCGAGGTCCTTCTCGCCCATCCGGATCAGGGTCAGGATTTTGGAATTCGCCGGGTCGTCCAGGTCGATCAGGCCCTGGTCGCGGAGCGAGGCGAACGTCTGCTCGTGCGAGGGGAGGATGTAATCCTTCAGGTCGACCGCGGCGAGATGACACTGAACGCAACTCGCCGGCTGGGGCGATCGGAAGATGGGCATGATCCGCCGCTCGAAGACTTCCACCGGAGTGGGCGCCGCGGGTTCCTCGTTCCCGTCCCTTCCCGAGGAAGTCGCTGGGAGCATGGCCAGGATCAAGATCAAGACGAGTCCAGTCAACGCGCGGGAAGCCATCGACGATCCTCCGCGTTTGAGAAGAGAATGGGATTGGCCCTGCGAGGTCCGGGTCGAAACGAGTTTACCGTGTCGCCGTCCCGTTTTGGGACCGAAAAATCCTCGCTTGTTCCTCAAGTCGCAAGTCGCTCCGGTGGATGAGGAAATCTCATGTCACGACGTGGCCGGTTTCTCTTGTGGTGTGCGATGCTGTGTGGGCTCCCGATCGTCGGCTTCCTCGTCGTTCTTTTGGTGGCTCGGCCGACCGAGCCCGCGGCCCCTCGTCCGCCCGAACTGGGCGGGCAACGGGTTCCGGCCAGGGTTCACGAGATCCGATTTGACAGGAAGTACGACCTGCACTGTTCGTTTTATCGCGAGGAGCCGACCATCTTTCGCCACTGCGAGATTCTGGGTTTCACCGGGCGCGGCGGGGAGTCCGCCAGGTCGGGGCGGGTCTCCGGATTGACGGGGTTCGCTTCGTCCTCTGGATCGGAGTCGTATTTCGACCACTCGCGTGACTTCAACCACTGGCTGGTGCTGAAACTGGCGGACGGGCGACTGGCCTACGTTCCCCCGAACGCCGTGAGATATATCGAGGAGGCGTCACCCGAGGGCCACGGCCAGTGAGAGGCCCGTCGAAATCGAGGGCGGACAGGCCACGTCATGAATCAGCCCGCGTCCCAGGGGCGGAGGATACTGGAGCGTCGCAGGTTCCGCCACCGGGCCCTCTGGCGTTCATGAGTCGCGTTCCGGACGAACCCAACGGGGAGCGTCCTCCCCGGATGGTCGGGGCCCTCGCTCCTC
>JBFWRA010000391.1:0-5146 GCA_050249155.1 Isosphaeraceae bacterium
GTCTTGACCCAGGCGTCGAGATTTCGACCGTCGAACAAAACGATCGCGCCGGGGGGCGGCGGGACGCTGGGCGCGTCCCGGAGGTCCTCGGGTTTGGCGATCGTCAGTCCGTCGAGTTTGCCGTAAGGCGGCGTTCCCTGCGCCAGGACCGTGGGCACGAGACAGCAGGTGAGGCCGAAAAGTTTCAAGTAACGGCTGACGGATCTTCCAAACGTTTTCGACTTCCCTACCATGTCGTGTCACTCCCAGGTTCAATCAGGCCCCGCCCCGTTGGTGAATCCCCGGGGCGCATCGGCCCATGGTGCCCTTGAACGAAGGCGAAATCAACACGGGATCGGTTCTCCTTCGCGATCGACTGGGGGAACTCAACTCCAAGGGGTCTCGCAACGGTCTCATTGGTTGCGCCAGGGGAGTCGCCTGGCTTTCTCAAATCCCCCCAATCGCGGTTGCGTCCTGGGGTGGGGGAGGCCGATATCCAATCTCGACCCTGGGTGGTCGTCCCCCGTCTCGCGAGAAGTCGCCGCGGAAAAACCTGGTTCTTCGTACAGGAATCCAGGTGAGCCGCTTCCCACGAGGAAGAGTCCCAGGTCTCTCGGATACCGCTCGCGGAAGATCCAGGAAAAAAACTAGGGAGCCGGATTCCCGTCCTAAGTGTCGTTCCGAACGGGTTCCGCCGTTGCCACAGGCCCGTCGTAGGACCCCGAGTGGGAGGAATCGTCGAAAGATTTCCGTTTGCGAGAACGCTCGGAGTGGTTAAAAATCCATGTCCGTCCGGAAGAGAAGGGCCGACGGCCGGGCTCCGGCCGACGTCGCCCGGCATCCGAAGGAGCCCCGCCACGATGCCCCAGTTAAATCGAAGCGACCGGGTTCGAGGGAGCTTGTTGGGCCTCGCCGTCGGTGACGCCCTCGGGGCCCCGCTGGAGGGCCTGAGCTCTCAACAGATCCGGGCGCATTACGGCGTGGTCGACGACTACGTCGACGGAACGCGGGCTTGGAAGAAGAAGCCCTACCGCTGGAGAATGCCGGGCCTGTACACCGACGACACGCAGCAGGCCCTCGCGCTTTGCGACGTGTTGCTCGAGTGCGGCGAGATCGTTCCAGAGCGGCTCGCCACGATCTACCTCGCCCTGGCCAACCCCAAAGGCACCTACCTGGGGGCCCACCGGGGCGTGGGTCGCAGCTTTCGACAGGTCCTCACCGAACTGGAACGGGGGGTCTCCCCCTGGGAGACGGGCCAGAGTTCCGCGGGCATCGGCGCGGCCATGCGAATCGCCCCGATCGCCCTCTTCTTCAACGACGACCTCGACGCGCTGTTCGACGGCGTGATGGCCGCGAGCCTGATGACGCACCGGGACGTGCGGAGCCTCTCCGGAGCCCTGGTCGTCTGCCATACCGTCCGACGTCTGCTCGACGGGGAGCGCCGCGAGCCGAGCCTGCTCTTCCGGATCGCCGACGACGTGGCCAGGGACGAGCGCCTTCTGACCACGCGACATGCCGGATCGATCGACGTCGGCAGCTACCGCGGTAGTCTGGCCGTCTCCGTGGCGAAGGTCGAACGGCTCCTGGACATGCCCAGGGAACGCGCGCTGCTCGCGCTCGTGGAAGAGGCCAATCGTCACGGCGCCATGCCCGTCTGCAAACGCCCGACCATGGGCTTTCCCCCCGTCTGCGTTCCGGCGTGCCTCTACGTGCTGATGACCACGGACAACTTCGAGGACGCCCTGACCGAGGTGATCAACCTCGGGGGCGACGCCGATAGCGCCGGCGCGATCCTCGGCGCGATGGCCGGGGCTTGCCACGGCCTGGTCGACATTCCGGAACGCTGGCTGAACAAACTGGAAAACCGCGAGGGAATCGAACTTCGGGCCATCGCCCTGGATCGGAAATCCAGCGACGGACTGGACCTCCCCGACCTCGTCGAGCGCGAGCACGAACTGAGCGGCCACGAGGCCAACTATCGGGACGCGCTTCGCTCGTCCCTCCTGAACGGCGGGGACCATGGGGCCAATAGCTTCGTCGATAGTGAGCCGCCGATGTGACCCAGCTGGTCGGAAGCCGAACCCGTGACCCCGAAGAGACGACGTCTCGTCACGCCCCGTGAGCGCTTTCGACCACGTTCCGTCGTTCGTGGACGACGCGGCACCTTTCCGACTCCCCGATCTTGGGGTACACTTAATCGACCTGAACCACCGCCAGGATTCAAGGTGCGAAGTGACCCGGGGAGACGGCGGACCGATGGCCCGAATCATCCGCGATCGGATCAGCCGGCGGCTCGACGAGGCTGAAGGCTATCTGATGCTGAACCTGCCGCAGAGGACCCTCGAGATCCTCGGGCGGCGCGCCGACTGGGCGACGATGCAGTTCGAGGCGAGCTTCCTGGCTGGGGAGGCGCTTCGTCAGATGGAGCGTTATCGAGAGGCGCTCAAACCCCTGGAAATCGCCGCCAAGCTGCGCCCGGCGGACGCTCACGTCGCCATCGCCCTGGGGTGGTGCTACAAGCGGACACACCGGCTCGCGCAGGCGATCGACGCCCTGGAAAGGGCCGATCGACACAACCCCAACGAACCGATCCTCCGCTACAACCTCGCCTGCTACTGGTCGCTCGCCGGCAACGTCCCCAAGGCGCTGGACGCCCTGGCCCAGGCCCTGGACCTGGATCCCGACCTCCGGTTACTCATCCCCGACGAGTCGGACTTCAACCAGCTTCGGGGCAATCCCGACTTCGAGCGGCTGACCGTCGGCCCCTCTCCACTCGCCTGACGGTCTCGCCTCGGCCCAGGGCTCAGCGCCGCTCCGAGGGCGTCGGTTTCGTCGCGGTCCGGGGCGCTTCCTCGCGATTCGTCAGTCGAGGGGTGAAGGGCTTGCCCAGGATCGCCTTCCAGCGCTCGCGCTGGGCCTCGGAGAGGGTGCTCAGGACGGCTCTTGCCAACCCCGACTCGGCCTCCTCGCGACTCGCGTCCGTTCCCCGCGCCGCGTTTCTCCGATCGATCGCCCTGTGAATCTCCGCCTGTTGCTCGGCGGAGAGGCTCAGGGTGTCCCGCACGATCGGTCGGCTGACCAGGGCCGAGGGGCCTTCCCATTGAAGGTCGATCTGGACGAGTCGATCGCGTTGCTCGGCCGAGAGGTGCGCCTCGACCCAGGCCCTCTGCGCTTCGTCCACCGCCTTGCGACCGGCGAGGACTTCCTCACCGGTCTTGCCTCGCAACTGGGCGGCCCTGGCGTACAGGTCGGCGATCGCGGCTTCCGCGTCGGCCGACTGCCGAGCGCTCATCCCCAGGTCCTCGCGGACGTCCGCCCGGCTAAGAAGGAGCAGGGGCGCGGTCCTCACGCCGAGGCGGTCGTCCGGGAGTCCGCCGGCCGGACGGGGCTCCTCACCCATCAGGCCAGGGGAGGTCGTCAGCAAGAGAACGAGGCCGGAGACGGCCAGGAATCGCGTCGTTCCATATCGCATGACCAGCCCCTCCTTGGGTGATCCAGACCACGGGGTCGTTCGCCCCGACGTCGAGTTCCAGCGCGGGGGCGGGGAGGTCGGTCGGACCCCTCACCCCCGCGAGCGAACTTTACGGCAAAGCCCCCGATTCGGGAAGGTCAGCCCTGGGCGTCGACCAGAGGTCGATTCGTTCGAGGCGTTAGCCTCGCGCCTTCTCGTCCGGGGGGGTCCAGCCTGGAGGCAAACCCGCCTCGGCCCGAAGCTGATCCATCCACTGTTCGTCACGCTTCAGGATCGCGTCCCCCATCGCCTCGTTCCGGTACCGGAAGAAGTCGCCCGTCGGGGCGTAGAGGCTGGCGAAGCTGGCGGGCATTCGCGTGTTGAGGGTCATGACGTAATAGGTCGTTTTCGGCGCGTTGGGCGCGACCTCGACCTCCCCTTCCGCCAGGTCGAAGTACGCGTCGCGGAGGGTGGGCCCGGCGAGCGGCATCTGGGGAATCTCGGTCGGAGTGGGCGGGGCGTTTTCCAGGAAGCGCCCAGGCAGCGGGAGGCCCGGCTGGAGCTTGCTGATCGGTTCGGTCGTGATCACCGGCTTGCCGTCGACGATCTCCCCTTCGATCTTGCCTCCCGCCTTCCTCAGGCTCTCGGCGTATTCCTTGGCCGCCTTCTCGGCGAGCGGGCGGGCCTGGTCGGTTTTCCAGGCGAGGATCACCTCGGAACGAACCTCCTCCAGCGTAGGAACTCTTGGCGGGGAATCCTTGAGCTTCCGGACGAGGTAACGCCGGCCGTTGAAGTCGGTGAACTCGGTCGGTTCGAGGATCGCCGATCGTTCATCGAAGATTTCCTCGGAGAATCTCTTGCCGCCGCTTAGACGGTTCATGCCGACCTCCGCCCCGGAGATCAGGCCGTAGCGCTCGGCCCGTTCCAGCGTCAGAGGGGGAGTGATCTCGTGCTCCAGACCTTCCTTCTCGGCGAGCGTTTTCAGGCTCGGGGGTTCGGGAAGGGTCATGTTCACAGTCTCGCCGGCCTTCGTCGCCTCCTCGATCGCGTCGGAGGCGTCGAGGTAGCGATCGGCGAAGGGGATCATCTCCTCATCCTTGATCCGGTTGAACTTGTCGGTCACCTCGGTGAGCGCTCGCTCCTCGGCCAGCGAGGTCGCGAGGTAGGGTCGAACCTCCTCGAAGGACTGGACTTGTGGCGGAGCCAGCTCCAGGCCACCCTCGCCTTCAAAGATCTGGTCGGGGAATTCCGAGGGCTTCTTGAACTCGCTCTTACGATTCTCGTAGTACGACTGAAGCTCGGCGTCGGTGAGCTTGGCCTGGATCGACTTGGCCAGGGCGTCGGCGTCGATGGAGAGAATCTCCAGGGTGATCTGCCGGGGCACCTTGAATCCCGGCGTCGGCGACTCGGGATCCGGGAGCGAGTCCTTGTACTGGTCGAAGAACGCGGTGATCTGCTGGGCGGTCGGTTCGGGCACCTTGGGCAGGAAGTCCTCGACACGGAACGGGACGGCCTTGACCGAGGTTCGCTCGTTCTGGTCCTTGTAAGCCTGAAAGACGTCCAGCGGCGTGATGACCGGGGTCCCGTTGATGAGCCTGGCGTTGTTGATCCGGATCTGGCTGGAGAGGTCGGAGAGGAGTTGTTCCCCCGTGATCTCGTTGTTGAACCGGCTGAGGAGCAATTCGAACACGTCCTTGTTCATTCGACCGCCGGCTC
>JBFWRA010000392.1:0-5143 GCA_050249155.1 Isosphaeraceae bacterium
GCCTGACCGAGTTTCGAGAACTGGCGCGGGAGGCGGGTCTCGAAGTCCTGGCCGCGGGGAGGCTCCACTCCGGCCGATTCGCCGTCGAGTGCCGACCGACCGACCTCGCCCCATCCTCGTCGGTTGGACGTTGAATCGATCGCCTGAATGAATTCCGGAGCCCGCGAGCCTGGTGTGATCCCGGGCTCGCTCTGTTATCATCCCGGTTCCCTGGCTCGGCCTCGAACTCCGTCCGCCCCGGCGGACACCGACCCCTCACCGACGGGGAAGGGCGTGCCGCCTCGATGCGGGAAGCGGGCCAGGATGCCGATCACATCGCGAGATCGGAGCGTGACAGACGAATTCGAGTCGACATTCGTCGGCTGAGAATCCCAGGCTCGCATTTCCAAGGTTCTGAAACCGGAGAACGACCGCATGAGACTGCGATTGCTGATCCCCGGCGCGCTGGTCGCCCTGGGCTGTGGCGCTGGCTGGATGGCGGCCCACGGGGCCTTGAAGACCCCAGCGGCGACCGGCCCGGTGGACGCCGCCCTGGCCCCGGCCGAATCCACGACGACTCGACAGAGCGCCAAGACGCCGAACATTCTCTGCATCTGGGGAGACGATATCGGCCAGTCGAACGTCAGCGCCTACAGCATGGGGTTGATGGGATACCGCACGCCGAATATCGACCGAATCGCCAGGGAAGGGATGATCTTCACCGACTACTACGCCGAGCAAAGCTGCACCGCCGGTCGCAGCACGTTCATCACCGGCCAGTGCAGCCTCCGCACGGGGCTGAGCAAGGTCGGGATGCCGGGAGCGAACCAGGGGCTCCAGCAACGCGACGTGACCATCGCCCAGTTGCTCAAACCGCTGGGGTACGGCACCGGTCAGTTCGGCAAGAACCATCTGGGCGACCGGAACGAGTTCCTACCGACGGTGCACGGGTTCGACGAGTTTTTTGGCAACCTCTACCACCTCAACGCCGAGGAGGAACCCGAGGATCGAAACTACCCGCGCGACCCGAAGTTTCGAGAGAAATACGGCCCCCGCGGCGTGCTCCGTTGCAAGGCGTCCGATCGCGACGACCCGACCGTGCATCCCCGATGGGGCAAGGTTGGCAAGCAAACCATCGAGGATACCGGAGCGCTGACCAAGAAGCGGATGGAGTCGATCGACGACGAGACCTCGGACGCGGCGGTCGACTTCATCAAGCGGCAAAACGCCGCCGGCAAGCCGTTCTTCTGCTGGTGGAACGGCACGCGGATGCACTTCCGGACCCACGTCAAGGAGGAACGCCGCAGCCCGCCCGGCTTCTCCGCGAGGACCGAATACGCCGACGGGATGGTCGAGCACGACATGCACGTCGGCAAGTTGCTCAAGACGCTGGACGATCTCGGGATCGCCGACGACACGATCGTGCTATACACGACCGATAACGGTCCCCACATGAACTCATGGCCCGATGGTGCCATGACTCCGTTCCGCAGCGAGAAGAACACGAACTGGGAAGGGGCTTTCCGGGTTCCCGCCGCCCTTCGTTGGCCCGGCAAGATCAAGGCCGGAAGCGTCTCGAACGAGATCGTCAGCGGTCACGACTGGATGCAGACGTTCCTGGCGGCCGCGGGCGAGCCGGAGATCAAGGAGAAACTCCTGAAGGGGCACACGATCGGGGACCAGACGTACAAGGTCCATCTCGACGGCTACAACCAGTTGCCGTACCTCCTGGGAGAGACCGACAAGAGCCCGCGCCGGGGGTTCTTCTACTTCAACGACGACGGCGACCTGGTGGCGCTTCGGGTCGAGAACTGGAAGCTCGTGTTCCTGGAGCAGAGGGCCCAGGGCACCCTGAGAGTCTGGGCCGAGCCGTTCACCCCGCTGCGCGTGCCGAAGATGTTCGACCTGCGCGCGGACCCCTACGAGCGGGCCGACGTCACCAGCAACACCTACTACGACTGGCTCATCTCCCACGCGTACATCCTCGCGGGGGCTCAGGCGATCACCAACGAGTTCCTGACGACCTTCAAGGAATTCCCACCCTCGCAACGACCCGCCAGCTTCACCATCGATCAGGCGATGGAGAAGCTCAAGCAATCCTTCGGGGGCGACTGATCCGTCAATGAATCCGGGTTCGTGGACGGGGACGAACGTCTTGACGCGTTCCGCCCCGTCCACGAGGCGAGACCCAATATCGTCCCGCCGCGGACGAATCACCACGAGGCATGGCCGGGAGACCAGAAGCCAGAGGACGGACAGACCGGAGGCACTTCGATGCGACGCTCGACGTTTCCTGGATGGTCGTCAACCGGATGGACCGCGCTGGCGGTCGTGATCGCCTCGGCGGGGTCGGTGGTCGGCCAGACCCTGACCCCCTTGCCGAGGGCCGAGACTCGCCCCACCGGCGTGAGGGACGCCGCGGGGCTCTTCTCGGCCAAAGCCCGGGCCAGTGCCGAGGCCCTGCTTCGCGAAGCCGAGGCCGGCTCTCCTGGCCACTGGCGAACCCTCATTGAAACCCGTCGCTCCCTCGACGGCCGGAATCCCGCCGAGGTCGCCGCCGAGGCGGCCAGAGCGTCGGGGATCAGAGGACTTTATCTTCTCATCTCCCGGGACGACCGAAAGTTTCAGTTGGTGCCCGGGGGCTCGGCTCGCGACGCCCCGCCCAAGGCCGTGCAGGTCCTGATCGGCAAGGCGCTCACCCAGGCGTTCCAGCGCGGCGACTTCGACGCCGGCCTGATCGACGCCGCCGCGGAAATCCGGCGCGCGGCCCTGGCCTTCGGCGTCCGCGACCACGCGTCGATGTTTTCCAACCAGGTCGTCGCCCAGGCCAACGCCACGCTGGACGCGGTGCGAGGGGAAACGGGCTGGAGCGCGGTCATCGAGACGGTCGAAAGCCTCAATGGCAAGCCAATTGAGAAGGCCGCTCTGGAAAACGCCAGGGCGAGCCAGGTGCGAGGAATCCACGTCCTGATCCCCAAGAAGGAGCGCAAGGTCTGGGTCGAACCGAGCGTTTCAGCCCAGGACGTGTTCACTCGCGATCGGGTCCGCGCGATCAACGAGGCGATCACCAGCGCCTTCAAGCGAGGCCAGTTCGACCGCGGCCTGACCGACGCCGTCGCCACCTTTCGGACGGCGGCCCTGGCCGACGGCCGTTCCATCGCCGCGGGGTCTCCTCCCCCGACGAGGGAACCGGTCCCGAGCCCAGCCCCCGCGGCGCCAAAGAGCGTTCCTCCTCCGCAACGGGTCGAGAACGTCGCGCCGCCATCCGCGCCAGAGCCTCGGGTCGCGAGCGCGCCTCCCGCGTCGCCAGGCCCCGCGCCCAGGCCGGTGCCCCGGCCTCGAAATCAGCCACAGCCCGCGGCGGGCTCGTCCGGCGGCGGGATCGGGACCTTCCTGTTACTCGGTGGAGCGGCGCTGGTGGGACTCTGGCTCTTCACGAGACTCCGCGCGCCCAGGACATCGCGAGCGGAGTCAGGTCCACTGAAACCCCAGCCGATCGCGGAACCCAGTCCCTCGCGATTCGCCCAGAGGCCGGGTTACGAACAAGCGCCCGCTGGCGGTGGTGGCGAATTCCTGAGCGGCATGCTCGGTGGGCTGGGCGGGGCCGTGCTCGGCAACATGATCCACGACCAGTTCGGTCGACCAGGTCGGACTCCCGAGCCTCACCCTCAAGGCGGAGGCGCTCCTCCTCCCGACCCGACATGGGCCGATCCAGCCGGAATCGGCCCGGTCGATCCACCCCGGGAGAGTTACGACCCGAACGCCGGGGTGGGTGGAGACTGGGGAACTCCCGCGGCCGACGCCACGACCAGCGAATGGGCCTCGAAAGCCTCGTCCGAGGGGGTCGGCGGTGACTGGGGACAGCCTGAGACCGGCACCCCGGACACCTCCCCGGCGTCCGACGGCTGGGGGCCTGAACCCACGCCGGACGTCGGCGGAGGGGGCGGGGGTGGCGACTGGGGGGGCGGAGGAGGGGGATCGGACGGCCAGGGGGGGAGTTGGTGAGAATCGAGCGGACGGCGGTCACTCCCCGTGGCGTTCGACCACCTGGCGCAGAGCGCGATCGCAGTCGGCGCAGAACGGTTTCTCACCCTTGGAGAACATGATGCAATCAAGGGCGGGACGGTAGAGCCCCTTCGAGGCGTAGCCCGCCCCCTCGAACGCGCCGAGGGTCGTCCGGAAGGCGCTGGACTCCAGGTAGGCGTCCATCTGTTTCGAATGATCGCGTGAGAGTGTTTCGGAGCGCGCCTTCAGGGCGTCGACCTCGGCCGCCGGGGCCCCGGCGCGCATCTTCTCGGCGATCTCGCGGTTGAGCGCCTCGCGGATCTTCTGATAGGCGCGGTCCCGCTCGTCGTAACCCTCCTTCTCCCAGGGAGTCGGTAGCGCGGTGCCCGGGGTGACGAGATCTTTCCACTTCAGGGCCTTCGGGTCCAGCAGCGCGGTGACGTTCGGCTCGGTCGGCTCGACCCCTTTCGGATAGAAGTCCGAGTAGGCCACGCTCGACGTGTAATACTCGTCGGCCAGGGCGGCGAAGCTGTGGCCGAACTCATGAAGAAAGATATAAGGGCTCCACTGGTTGTCGGTGGTGAAGGTGCAGCACCAGTTGTAGATCCCGCCGCCGCCGTACCGGGGATGGTTGACCATCACATAAAGCGCGTCGTAGGGCACGTGCGCGGCGACGTCGCGAAGCGCCCTGTTGTCCTCGGTCAACAGGTAGCGTTCCGATCCCAGCGCGTCGAAACTCGTGCCCAGGGCGGTCGACTTCCAGACCCCCCGGCTCGGCTCGTCGCAGCCCGACTCGGGCGAGGGCCGCCAGACCCCCCTGAGATTGAACCGACTCTTCAACGAGGCGAACGGCTCGTGGCTGAGAAGGAGCTTCGCGTAGCGGTCGAGGTCGGCGGTCAGCTTCTGGCGATCCGCCGTCGTGTACCCTTCCGCGGCGATCGCCACGTCGACGCAGGCGTGGGGGTCGCCCCCCTCGTGAAGCGGGAAGACGATCACGTCGGGCGAGAGCGCCTCGCGGTTGATGGTCACGCTTTCCGGGTCGATTTCCGTCTCGATCAGGGTGACGGAGGGTTCCGCCCCTCGACGAACGGTGATCGCGAAGCGGACCTTCGCCTTGGGCCAGGGAACCAGAGCCGACTCATGATAAGTCCGGGTGATC
>JBFWRA010000393.1:0-5142 GCA_050249155.1 Isosphaeraceae bacterium
TTTCTTCGAGGGTCGGGCCTGGCCGCCGGCACGATCGCCGGCCTGGGTCTCGACCTCAAGCCGGCCGTCGCCGCCGTGCCCAGGCTGAGGATTCAAGGGGGCGAGGAAGTCCCCAGCGTCTGCCCGTATTGCGCCGTCGGTTGCTCGCAGATCGTTAGCGTCCAGGGGAAGCGGATCGTCAATATCGAGGGGAACCCCGACAGCCCCATCAACCAGGGCACCCTTTGCCCGAAGGGTTCGGCCACGTTTCAACTCGCCGTGAACCCAAACAGGCTGACCACCGCCAAGTACCGCGAGCCCTTCGCAAACGCCTGGAAGGACGTCCCTCTGGACTGGGCGATGGACCGAATCGCCGAGCGCCTGAAGGCGACCAGGGACGCGACCTTCGTGGAGACCGCCAGGGTCACCGCGCTCGACGGCCAGTCGGTCGAGAAGCGGGTCAACCACTGCCCCACGATCGCCTCGCTGGGCGGCGCGACGATGGACAACGAGTGGAACTACGTCCATCTGAAAATGTGGCGGTCGCTTGGGCTGATCTGGCTGGAAAACCAGGCCAGAATCTGACACAGCGCGACCGTGCCCGGTCTGGGCACCTCGTTTGGCCGCGGCGGCGCCACGACCAGCCAGATGGACCTCCCATTCGCCGACGCGATCCTGATCATGGGATCGAACATGGCCGAGTGCCACCCCGTCGCCTTTCGGTTCGTGATGAAGGCGAAGCTCAACGGAGCGAAGGTCCTGCACGCCGACCCGAGGTTCACCCGGACCTCCGCCATGGCCGACGTCCACGCCCCCTTGCGGGCGGGCACCGACGTCGCCTTCCTCGGCGGCTTGATCCGGTACGTCCTGGAGGAGAATCGTTACTTCAAAGAGTACGTGGTCGCCTATACGAACGCCGCGACGCTGATCCACGAGGACTACCGCGATACCGAGGACCTTGGCGGACTCTTCTCCGGGTTCGACGCCGAGGGCAAGACCTACGACCCGAGGTCGTGGCGGTACGACGACGAGCCCCGCCCGGACAAGGGGGACGCCCCCTCGCGAGACCTGGGGGACGCCCAGGCCCTGAGCGCCCTCAGCGGCAAGCTCACCCGACCTCCGAAAACCGACCCAACCTTGACCGATCCCCGATGCGTGTTCCAGATCCTGCGGCGCCACTACGCCCGCTACACTCCCGAGATGGTCGAGGAAGTCTGCGGGACGCCCCGCGAAACGTTTCTCAAGGTGGCCGAGGCGCTCTGCGACGCCTCGGGGCCGGACCGTTCCGCGGCGATCTGCTACGCGGTGGGCTGGACCCAGCACACGACCGGCGTCCAGATCATCCGGGCCTCGACGATCCTGCAACTTCTCCTGGGCAACGTCGGCCGCCCCGGCGGCGGAATCCTCGCGCTTCGGGGACACGCCTCGATCCAGGGATCGACCGACCTGCCGACCCTGTACAACCTGCTGCCGGGCTACCTGAACGCCCCCAGCGCCCTGAAGAATCATGACACCCTGGCCGACTACGTCGCCTCCGAGATCACGCCGACGAGCTACTGGGTGCACTTCCCCAAATTCATCGTCAGCCTGCTGAAAGCCTGGTACGGCGACGCCGCCCACGCCGGCAACGACCACGGCTTCGGCTGGCTCCCCAGGATCACCGGCGACCATTCGCACCTCCCGATGTTCGTGGCGATGGCCGAGGGAAAGATCAAGGGCTTCCTGGCGATGGGGCAGAACCCCGCCGTCGGCGGGCAAAACGCCGGCTTTCAGCGCAAGGCCCTGGCGAAGCTCGATTGGATGGTCGTTCGCGACCTCTACGAGACCGAGACCGCCAGCTTCTGGAAAGACAGCCCCGAGGTTCGCTCCGGCGAGTTGAAACCCGAGGAGATCGGAACCGAGGTCTTCCTCCTGCCCGCCGCCGCCACCCCGGAGATGGACGGAACGTACACGAACACCCAGCGCCTGCTTCAGTGGCACGACCGCGCCGCGGACCCGCCGGGCGACGCGCGCTCCGACCTCTGGTTCACCGTCCACCTCGGCGAACGATTGAAGCGGCTGTACGCCGACACGGGCCTCGCGCGCGACGACCCGATTCGAGCGATGACCTGGGATTACGTCGACCCCGGGGAGAACGTCGGTTGGGCCGTCAAGGATGAACCCTCGGCGATCCGGGTCCTCAAGGAAATCAACGGATACTCGGTCGCCACGGGTAAGCCGTTGAAGGGATTTGGCGACCTGAGGGCCGACGGCTCGACCGCTTGCGGAGCCTGGATCTACAGCGGAGTGTACGCCCCGACGGTCGAGCGCCCCGAAGGCCACAACCACGCCGCCAACCGAGTCGGCGACGCCTGGGTGTCGCTGGGCTGGGGGTTCGCCTGGCCGGCCAACCGCAGGGTGCTCTACAACCGCGCCTCCGCGGACCCGAAGGGGAACCCCTGGCCCAAGGAGGCCCGGCTCGCCCGGTCTTTGGGGCCTGGCATGAAGGGTTACGTCTACTGGGACGACCAGGCCAAGGGGCCCGACCCCGCCGATCCCTCCAGGGTCGTGACGGGCCGTTGGGTCGGCCTGGACGTGCCGGATTTCCCCACCACCAAGCCCCCCACGGCCGAGGCGAAACCCGATGGCATCGGGCTTGATTTTCATGACGGCGCGTCACCGTTTCTCATGAAAGCCGATGGCAAGGGTTGGTTGTTCGCCCCCTCGGGCCTGGTGGACGGACCGCTGCCCGCGCACTACGAGCCTTACGAGTCTCCGGTGGGAAACCTGATCTACCCCGCCCAGGGACCGAACCCGGCGTCGAAGGTCTACCACGTCCCAGGCAACCCGTACGCCCAGGTCGGCTCGGCGGAGTACCCCTGCGTACTGTCGACCTATCGACTGACCGAGCATCACCTGAGCGGTTCGATGAGCCGATGGCTGCCCTGGCTGTCGTCGCTTCAGCCCGAGCTGTTCGTCGAGATCAGCCCCGAGCACGCCGAGGCGATCGGGGCGAGCAACCTGGACGTCCTGAAGGTCGTCACCCCCCGGGCGTTGATTCAGGCCAAGGCGCTGGTGACGCGACGCATCCGCCCCTTCACGATCGGGGGTACGCTGGTGCATCACGTCGGCATGCCGTGGCACTGGGGGTACAAGGGGGTCGTGACCGGCGACGTGGTGAACGACCTCTCGTCACTGGTGGGTGATCCGAACGTGACGATTCATGAGGCGAAAGTGTTCGTATGTCGGGTGGAGCGGGCGTGAGGTCATTCGTCGATCTCTCGGACGACCCGGCAGGGGTTTCCCGCGGCGAAGACCCCTTCGGGGATCTCTCGCGTGACCACGCTGCCCGCGCCGATGACGGCCCGCGAACCGATGACGACCCCCGGACAAATGATCGCGCCGCCACCGACCCAGACGTCCGACCCGATCGTGATCGGCCTGGCGAACTCCCGCGACCTTCGGAGTTCGGCGTTCATCGGGTGGGTCGCCGTGTAGATCTGGACCGCCGGGCCAAAAAGCGTGAAATCGCCGATGACGATCTGGCGGACGTCGAGCACGACGCAATTGAAGTTGAAGAAGACGTTCCGACCGAGGCGAATGTTTGATCCATAATCACAAAAGAACGGAGGCTGAATCCAGGCCGTGTCGCCTCCCTCGGCGAATAATTCCATCAGGATTCGACGACGGAGTTCCCGCTCCGCTTCCCGGGTCGCGTTCAGGTCCTGGCAGAGATCCCTGGCGCGGTCCCTGGCCTCGACGAGCGCGGCGTCGAGCGGATCGTAAAGTTCCCCTGCGAGCATCTTGTCTCGTTCGGAAGGCATGAAGAATTCGTTCTCGGATTAAAAAGTGTTGCCGGGGAGGGTAATCGCTACAAAAAGCGCATGCGATGTTAATTAATTGATTACTATTAAATTATATATATTTGTCAATATCAAACTTTCCATCGCTGCCACGCGGTGGGATCCACTGCGGATGCGTTGAATCACCGTCCAGGAACTGATGTATCCGCTCGATGATGGACAGTGTGAGCTCGACCGCGCACCGCACGGTTTCCAGCCTCAGTTCGTAAATCTTCGAAAGCTTGTCATAGCCCCCGAACCTGTCTGGGGCTGTGAACGGCGACGCATGTACGATCGAATCTCTAAACGGCTTTATGATCTCCTTGAATGTTTTCAAAGGATCGCTGTCCTGATTGAGCGGTCCGGGGCTCTTGCCACTGACGGTCTCCGGAACCTTGACCAGTTTGTCGAGAAGGCTTGCCTGCCCATTTGTAAGCAAATCCTGTTTGTTCTTTGAAAGGCCAGAAATGTCTCGCGACTCTGCGAAGTCCCAAGCGATGCCGTTGATGTAGGCTTCGATAAGGTTGAAGCAGGAGAGCACACACACGCGTCTATAGAAGGCGGCTCGGGTCCGTAGATTTGCAATGAGCTTGCGGTTCTCCTCCCGCTTCACGAGGTCCCAAGAAGATCCTTCGTAAACCTTCATTTCAGCATCGAGTGTAATGGCCTCGTTGAATGCTATGGCCATATCTCTGACGAGATGCATCTCAGGATACTCGGTCTTTAGACCCCACGGTGAGATCCAAACCGTGCAGTGGCGTGGTGCTCCTTTAAGCACACCTTTTTGAGGTTGACCGATCAGTTCCGCAAATTCCTTCAGCGACAGTTGCAAGGATGAGTCATTCGCGTAGACTCGCTCGTAGAGCCCGGCGAGGCGGTGGAAATCCCCTGTGCCGAAGTTCTTCATGCAGAAGTTTCTAAGAACAGTTTCACGTGTTACTTTTATCGATGTTTTTCCAGAACGAAGGCTTCTGCGCGGTAGTGATCGGTAGTATTCGGGGAAAATGCCTTTCATAGGCTTGTTCAATTTCCCCATGAGAAGGTTGGCCACTTCGACCGCGCGATTATAGCTTACAATGGCATCGACCTCAGCGTCTCGTCCTGTTTTCATCGTCATGCGTCCACCAGGATTGGATTGCCCGACCGAAAGACACAGCGACGCCCTGTCTGGTTCGTTTCGGGATGGTGATGTCTCGCAGCATTTCTCGTGCGGGCGACCACCCGGTCGGATCGAACCCGGTTCAACCTTCGGGCAGGCGATGGTTTCTATCTATTAAATCCGACCGCATGCATGCCGAGGGGATCGGCGGAAATCATTATTATTATAATA
Organism: Isosphaeraceae bacterium; assembly: GCA_050249155.1. GTDB lineage: Bacteria > Planctomycetota > Planctomycetia > Isosphaerales > Isosphaeraceae > JBFWRA01. Next base: position 5,131 of record JBFWRA010000393.1, read on the forward strand.
TAAGCATATTAA
>JBFWRA010000394.1:0-5138 GCA_050249155.1 Isosphaeraceae bacterium
ATCCTGAAGCTTTACGATGCCAGGGGCAAGCCTCGCGAAGTCCCGGGCGAACGCGAACCCTCCCCCGGGCACCAGGAGAACTTCCTGGCGACGATCCGCGACGGAGGGACGCCGAACGCGCCGATCGAGGTGGGGCACGTCTCGGCGAGCCTCTGCCACCTGGGCAACGTCGCCACCCGACTCGGCCGGTCGATCAAGTTCGACCCGGCCACCGAGACCATCACCGGTGACGACGAGGCCCAGGCCCTGCTCGGGCGGACCTACCGCGACGGCCACTGGGCCGTTCCGAAAGGAGCCTGAGACGATGCGAGGGACGTTCGTTCTCGTCGCCCTGCTCGGCCTGTCGACGACCTTGGCACGCGCTGATGACGACGCGCCCATCGTCGGGTTTCAGGCCGAGCCCGCGTCGGGCCGCCTTCGAATCACCGTCAACGGCGAGCCGATGGCGACCTACGTGTATCGCGACGCCGAGATCGGACGTCCCCACTTCCTCGACGTCCGGGCCCCCGGCGGGCTCCGGATCACACGGACGCATCCTCCAGGGCCGGGCGACCCCAGCGACCATCCCACGATGCACCCCGGCCTCTGGCTCGCCTTCGGCGACCTGTCCGGGTCGGACTTCTGGCGCAACAAGGGAGTCGTGGAGCACGAACGCTTCGAGGAGGCTCCCCAGGGCGGGGCTGGCCTGGGTAGCTTCGCCGTGGCCAACCGCTACGTCTCGGCCGACGGGAAGACGCTGGTCGCCCGGGAGGTCGCCCGGTTCACCGTTCACGTTCAAAAGAATCGTTACCTGATTTCATGGCGATCGGAATTCCAGCCGGGGGACGGTCCCCTGACGTTCGGCGACCAGGAGGAGATGGGGTTGGGCGTTCGCCTGGCCACCCCGCTGGCCCCGAAGCAGGGCCAGGGGGGACGGATCGTCAACGCCGAGGGGAAGGTTGGGGAGAAGGAAGTCCGTGGTCAAATCTCGGCCTGGTGCGCGGGGCGAGGAGTGATCGACGGCCAGCCAGTCTCCGTGACGATCCTGACCGACCCGGACAACGTTCGGCCGAGCTGGTGGCACGCCCGCGACTACGGCCTGATCGTCGCCAACCCGTTCGGCCGGGCCGCGTTGACGGGCGAGGAACCCAGCCGAGTGACGGTCAACCCCGGCGAACGATTCTCCCTGGGTTTCGGCGTGTCGATCGAACGGGCCGAACCCGGGGCAACGATCGACCCCGCGGCGGGATTCCGCGAGTACCTGCGAACCCTGGGGCGGGACTAATCGTGGCCGAACTTCGAGACTTCTCGCTGATCTCCACCCGTTTTTCGGGTGCCACGGGTTGTACTCAACCCGTGTGCCGCGGCTCGACCCGGGAGGCACGGGTTGAGTACAACCCGTGGCACCCGAAAACCGATCCAATCCTATCGAACCAAAGTTTGTGGGTCGTATTGTGGTGGTGATCGGGGAGGAGTCTCTGAGCTTACGCCAAGATCCGACGACAATGGAACCGGAGCGTTGACGCGATGAGTGAACGAATCGTTCTGCGTACGGGCGAGGCCCTCGTGGAAGGGGACGCCGACTACCTCTGCGCGGAGCCCGAGGTCGTGATCGGCGAACTGGACGGACCCGTGGGTCACGCCCTGGCGAACCTGATCGGCGACCAGGTGAAGGGACACACCCGGGTCTTCGCGATCCTGAACAGCGACGCTCAGGTTCGGCCGGCGACGGTGATGGTCAGCAAGGTCACGGTCAAGGATTCGAAGTACACGAACATCCTGATGGGAACGGTCCAGGCGGCGATCGCCCACGGCGTGCTCGACGCGGTCCGCGAAGGGGTCATTCCCCGGGACAAGGTCAACGACCTGGGAATCATCTACTCCGTCTGGCTCGACCCCGGCGTGACCAAGGCCGAGTCGGTCGACCACAAGGCCCTCTTCGCCGTCCACCGCGAGGCGACGTTGAAAGTGCTCCGGAAGGCCATGAACCACGAGCCGACCATCGACTGGCTCCTGGAGAACCAGGAGAAGGTCGAACACTACTTTCATAAGCTCGGGGTTGAGGGGGAGTTGTGAGGCTGAGAAGACACGATTCAAAACCCTCACATCTCATCCCGCTCCGCTAGACCGGAACCGCTTCGAAAGGGCCTTGCCGAGCTGGTCGGGGACTTCCATTCCCAGGGTGAACAGGTTGTGGTTCAGGTCGGCGGCGAGGTCGAAGTTGTGTTGCTGCGCGGTCGGGGCGTGCCAGAGGATGAACCGCTCGGTGGATTTGAAATCGAGGTAGACGACCAGGGCGCTCGCGTCCTGATAGATCCAGACGGCCACGACCGGCTTGCTGGACGAGCCTCCTCCGCGAGGCGACGGGGTGAGCATTTCGAGCTGCTTGTTCGGCATCCCTTGCAGGGCGACCTGCCCCGCCGATCGGCCGCGGATCGAGGGGATCACCGCCAGGCGGTACGGACCCACGGGCAACGTCCGCTGAGCGGGCCTGGCTCCCGGCGCGGCGGGTTTGGCCAGCGCGTTGACCGCCTCTTTCCAGAGCTCCCGGATCTCCCCCTGCGTGAACCGATAGGGATCGACCGGGGTGAGGAGGACCAGGCCCTGGTCGCGCCTGACCTGGTCGTCCACGAGGTCCTGGACGCTCATGTGGCTGACCGAGGCCGCGAGCCGGTCGACCTCCGACGGGGCCTCGGCGGCGGGAAGGTCGTCGGCCAGGCGGGGCTCCTCGGAAAACGCGGCGATCTCCTCGTCGAGGCCGTCGACCACCGCGGCGGGCACGACCCTGACGATCAGCCGATCGAGACGCACCCCCGCGTCGGGCCTGTGGAGCACCGCCGAGGAGAGGTAGTCGAAGAGCGCCTCGTGTTTCGGGCGGAACCGGCGCTGCCAGCGGGCCCGCTCGATCAGCGGATAGACGACCTCCGGCCAAAGGCACAGGCTCAACGGATCGCGATGCGCCGATTTGGTCGCGTAGCGGAGGACCGCGTCGCGGAAGTCGTGGGTCGCCCGCCAGACATCGGCCACGCGGTTCCAGCGCTCGACAAGTTGGTCGTCGATCATGTCGCGCTCCGGGGCGATCCTTCGAAGATCGTCCAGCGACTGCGGCATGAGCCCGGGGTTGAGGAGCCCCCTGGGGTCGACCATCTTCTTTTGGGCGTACGGACAGGCCTCCAGAAGCTGCTTGCGAACGGCGCGGAACCGCTTGCGTTTGGCGAGCGTGGCGCGGCCGGCGAGGTACTTGACGACCACCAGCGGGTTCAGGGCCGGTCGGACCTCGATGCGGGTTTGCAGGAGTTTGGCCGCCCTGGCCACGTTCTCCTCGCTGGCCTCGACGGTCGAGAGCCAGGCCATCGCGAGCATCAGGCGGGCCCTGTCGGCGTTGCGCGGGTCATTCGGCCGTCGCAAAAAGAACCCTTGCCGACGGGCCCCCCCCAGCAGGAACGCCAGGTAGTGCCCGGTCAGGTAGCGCTCGTCGGGCGAGAGGACCGCCGGCTCCGCGAGAACGTCGTGGAGCATCTCGCGAACCAGGGGCGAGGCGGCTTCCAGCGGGGGCGACGGCGGTGGTGGGGCCGTCACCGGCGCGGCGGTGGTCAACGCGGCCGGCCCTGGTCGTTCCGTGGGAGAGTCGATCAACCCGGACGGGACCTCCTTCCCCGTCCCGAGCCCCTCGGCGGGCATCTCGGTCCTCGCGCCGTCATTGAACCGAGGGGGCATGGTGACCGTGGCGGTCTCCGCCGGGCCCTGGGAACCAAACGAGGCGGGCACGCGGGACTGTTCGTCCCGAAGGGCCTGCGCGACGGCCTGTCCCGAGCAGGGGCGCTCCGAGGGGTCCTTGGAGAGCAACGCGAGGATCAGAGCGTCGAGTTCTCGGGAAACGGCGGGGTTTTTCGAGCGTGGAGGAGCCGGCGCGGCGTTGACGTGCTGCGCGATGACGGCCAGCGACTGCCCGGTGAACGGCAGGGAGCCCGCGGCGCACTCGTAGAGCATCACGCCGAGGGAATAAAGGTCGGTTCGGAAGTCGAGCCGCTTCCCCTGGGCCTGTTCGGGGCTCATGTAGTGGGGGGTGCCGCGGACGTGTCCGGAATTGTCGCCGGCCTCGACCATCATCGAGAGGCCGAAGTCGCTGAGCTTGGCGCGGTCGGACGAGGTGAGCAGGACGTTCGCCGGCTTGACGTCGCGGTGGATGACCCCTTGATGGTGCGCGTAGTCCAGAGCCTCGGCCACCTCGGCGACCACCCGGACCCGCTCGGGCTGCGGCAGGTTCCGCCATCGTTTGGAGAAGCTCGGCCCATCGACCTCCTCCATCACGAGGAAATAGAGCCCCTCGGATTCGCCAAAGTCGTATAACCGGACGACGTTCTCGTGCGCCAGTCGCGCGAGGATCTGCGCCTCCAGGCGGATTCGACGTTTGACCTCCTCCCCGGAGAGTTCCTTCAAGACCTTGATCGCCACCGTGCGACCGAGCACCAGGTCGGTCGCCCGATAGACCGCGCCCATTCCCCCCCTGCCCAGTTCCCCGTCCAGGGTGAACCGTTGGTTGATTGTCGAACCAATGGCGATCAAGTCGGCCCCCCCTCGTCGCGACGCTGCGATCCCCAACCCAGGATATCATAAGCAACGGACGAATGAGACCACGTGGCGATCGGGAACGATCGATTGGCTGAGGACCGGCGTTTCGTCGAGGCGGGTCCGGTTCCGCGGGCAGCCGATTATCGTCGATCGGGGCGGTTTCCGCTGGCGAGGCCACCATTCCCTTCCTAGACTGAGCGTCGGCCGTACGCGGCGAACGCACCCGATCCACTTCCACGCGCCAGGAGCCCAGCATGTTCGATCACGAGCCGACCCGATCGCGCCGGGAGTTCACCCGGCAGGCCTTGCAATCGCTCACGGCGGTGGCCCTGCTGGAGGGCCTTTACGCTCACCGGCTCTTCGGCGCGGACGTCGCCCCGATGGTGGACGGCTGGATCAAGGAACTCCACGCCATCAGTCAGGACGTGGCCGACCACAAGATCCGGGACGTGGCGTTTCAAGAGTCGCTGGAAGCCCTCTACGCGAGAGCGGACCTCCCCGCCTTGCTCAAGACGCTCGACTTCGATCGGATCGCCCAGGGGGTGAATTATCCCGCCCTGGGGGCGAGAAGCCTGCCCGTGGAGTTC
>JBFWRA010000395.1:0-5138 GCA_050249155.1 Isosphaeraceae bacterium
CCGCGGTTGGTGATTCCGCCTCCGCGGATCGTCGCCACGTTCCGGACGACCTGGCTTTTCACGAGGTTGAGCGTGCCCAGGTTGTACGCCCCTCCACCGGAACTCGCCCGATTGTCGCGGATGGTCCCGCGACGGAGGGTCGCCGAGGCCCCGCTGGCGTTGTGGAGTCCGCCTCCCGTCGAGCGAACGGCGGTGTTGCGGGCGATCACGCTTCCGACGACGGTCAGCGATCCGCCGTTCCAGAGCCCGCCGCCACCGCCGCCCAGCGCGGTGTTCCCGATCACGGCGCCGTGCCGAACGTGGGTCGGGCCGGTCGCGGCGAAGAGGCCGCCCCCCACGCCGATGGAGTTCGGGTTGCCTCCGGAAACCTGGGCCCCGGCGAGGTTGCCGATCACCTGGCCACCCCCGGCGATCGTGATCGAAGCGCCCAGCAGCGTGCCGATTCCACCCCCGGCGACCACGAAGCCGGGAGGGTCGGTCAGCGACCCGCCCCCCTCGGCGCTGGAGGCGACTTCCTGTTCCAGTCTCGTGATTTCGGCCGCCAGGGCGGCGGGGCTCGTCCCGCCGGTCGCCGTGGTGAAATCCAGGCCCAACGCGCCGGCGAGGACTTCGAGGAAGACCGCGACCGCCTGGCCCAGCGACTCGTAATTGGTCACCGTGTTGTGGTTGACCTGGCCGCCATCGAGAATGCGGACGCCTCCGTGCCTTCCCGCGAAGTTGACGATCCCGCCGCCGAGTCCAGAGCCGGTGTTGTGGTTGACCTGGCTGCCGCCGTTGACGGTCACGGTTCCCCCGAAATTCGCGGCGATGCCGCCCCCCGGGCCGTTGTTCCGGTTCCCGTTGATCCGACTGCCCGCGGTGACGGTCACGCTTCCCAGGCCCACGACGATTCCAGAGCTGTACATCCCCACGGATTGGTTTTCGCTGACCTGACTGTGGGAGACGAAGACGTCGCCGGCCCCAACGGCGATCCCTCCGCCGCCAAAATCCCCGAGGCTGACGTTGAGCGTGGCGGTCGAGGCGTTCCGGTTGACCTCGCTGGCGTCGACGACCCGCACGTTCCCCTTCGCCGCGTTGATCCCGCCGACGTTCCTGGCGTGGTTCTCGTTGATCCGGCTCGCGGAGACCGAGGTGTCGCCACTGGCCACGAAGAGACCGCCGGCGGTTCCGTGGGGGGCGTGGTTCCCGCTGACGGAACTCCCGCGGGCCAGCGCCGCGTTGCCCGCGGCGACGTAAAGGCCGCCGCCGTCGGAGCCGGCCTGGTTGCCATCGACGGTGGACGCGGTCAGAACGACCCCCGCGCCCGCCCAGACGCCGCCGCCGTCGCCAGAGGTCTGATTGGCCGTGACCACGCTGTGATTGAGCGCGACGCGGCCCGCGGCGTAAATCCCTCCGCCGTTCTGGGACTCGCTGGACGCCGAGGCCAGACCCGCCGCGTTGCCGACGATTCGAACGTGGGTCAGCGTCAACAGACCGTCGGGGTTTTCCGCGAGGATCGCTCCGCCGTCGCCCGAGGACGCGTTCCCTCCCGTGAGCGTGACGACCTCCCGGCTCGTCGCCGCGCCAATATTCACGAGGGCCGCCAGTGGGCTTGAACCGATCTGAAAGATCCGCGCCCCTGGCGTCTCCTGTCGGATCTCGATCGGGCCGCCCGATCGGTTCAGGAGGTTCAGGCTGGTGCCGATCGTCAGCGCGCCGAAGTTCAGGGCGATCGCGCCCCGGACGCTCGGCGCGATCACCACGGTATCGACGGGATCACTCGATTGATCGGCCAGGGCGATGGCGTGGCGCAACGATCCGCTGGGGCCGTCGCCCGGACCGTCCAGCGCGTTGAGGACGTGAAAGGTCGCCGGAGCGATTCGACCCTCCAGCGTCTCGACGGCGATCGCCCGGCGACGCCTCCTCCCCACGGGTCGGTCCCCTCCGGCTCGGGACGCCCGCCTCCACGTCCACGGCGTCGAAGTCCACGTTCCCATGATCTCATCCTCATTGATGAACACAATCGAGTGACGAACGCTCGGAGCGCTCGGCCCAGGGCACGCGCTGGACCTCAACAGCATAGGACGCCCAGGGGTTCGAGGCGGCTCGGCCCACGAACCCGCTGGGTGACGCGAGGCGAACGCCGCGGATCGACTTCAACGCCGCGTCGACGTCACCTCGCGTTCGTAGCGGCGGACCTCGTCCCGCCAGGCGAGTCCGACGGGCACTCCGGAACGGGCGCAGTGTTCATCCCAGACCGCGCCGAACGGCATGGTTTTCAGTTCCTCCATCAACGCCAGCCGACCCGTCAGGTCTCCCTCGGCCTCGAAGGATCGCAGGGTCGTGGTCGGCTCGACCAGGGCCAGCAGCAACGCCTTGAGCAACGCCCGAGCGCCGATCACCCAGGCCGCGACCCGGTTGACGCTCGCGTCGAAGTAGTCCAGTCCCAGGCGGACTCTGCCGAGGTAATCCCCACGGACCAGCTCCTGGGCGATGGCCTCCAGCTCGTCGGTCAGCGTCACGACGTGGTCGGAGTCCCAGCGCACGCCTCGACTGACGTGCAAGAGGATTTCATCGCGCCAGCAGAGCACCGCGCTGAGCTTGTCGGAGATGACCTCGGTCGGGTGGAAATGTCCGGAGTCGAGGCAGAGCAGCACGTTTCTCGCCATCGCGTAGCCGAGGTAGAACTCGTGCGAGCCGACGACGTAGCTCTCACTGCCCAGGCCGAAGAGCTTGGCCTCGACGGCGTCCTTGTGGAGCGCCGGGTCGATCGGCTCGGCGAAGATCGCGTCGAGGGACTCGATCAGGCGTTCGCGAGGGCCTTTTCGGTCGGCGGGGGTGTCCTTGGACCCGTCGGGAATCCAGACGTTGGTCACGCAGGCCGTGCCCAGGGTTTCACCGAAATACGCGCCGATGCGCCGGCAGACCTTGCCGTGGTCGACCCAGAAGCGACGGATCGACGGATCGGCGCTGGCGAGGGTCCAGCCGTCGGCGGCCCTGGGGTGGGCGAAGTACGTGGGGTTGAAGTCCAGTCCCAGCCCCTGGTCCTTCGCCCAGTCGGTCCAACGTCGAAAATGCTCGGGCCCGATCGCGTCGCGCTCGACCGTTTTCCCCGCCGTCTCGGCGTAACTGGCGTGCAGGTTGAGCCGGTGTCGGCCGGGAATCAGGGCGAGGGCCTGTTCCACGTCGGAGCGCAGCTCGTCGGGAGTTCTGGCCTTGCCTGGGTAGTTCCCCGTCACCGCCAGGCCGCCGCCGATCGCCTGTCCGGCGTTCTCGAACCCGCCGACGTCGTCTCCCTGCCAGCAGTGCAGCGAGATCGAAAGCCCGGCCAATCTTCCCAGCGCGGCGTCGGTGTCGACGCCGAGCGCGGCGTACCGTCGCCTGGCGATCGCGTACGCCTGTTCGACCTGGTTGGAACCTGACATGCCAGAGGTCTCGGAAAGGAAACGAAAAGGATCGGGCCGTGTCGTGGCGCGACGTCACCTTAGATCGCGGGGAGGCGATACGTCCAGGCGACCGCCGCCCCCGCCAGAAGATTCACCAGGCAAAGCCAGAACCAGTAAACGCGGTGCCAGTCGCGAATGTCCCCCTGTCCTCCCTCCATCCGCCGTTTCTTCCAGTAGACCTCCCAGGCGAGCGACTCCCAGTCCTGGCCCACCAGACCAAACGCCGCTTCGAGCTTGGCGATGTGGTCGCTACAGACATGGATATGCACCTCGAGCTTCACGATCCTGTAAAAAAAGAGCGCCGCCAGCAGGAACGGAACGAACAGCAGGGTTTTCAGAAACGGGTGTTCGGGCAAGAGGTCTTTCAGATCGGCGTTGGTGAGGATCCACGCCCAGATCAGCCCCGTGACGACCACGCCGCAGGTGGAAACCTGCGACTGCTCCTTGATGAACCCTTCGATCTCCTTGCGCAAGGTCTCGTATTGCCTCAGAAGGAGTTCCTTGGTGAAGTCGGAGTTCTCACTCATGGGTCGGAATCTCCGAGAGAGCCAGAGGTCCAGTCCCAACGTCGCCCCGCCTCCCCCCCTCTCTCCTTATCATCGAGCGAGGCCCGCCCGGGAACACGCCGACTGAGTGGTCGGCTCGGCTCCATCGTCGAGGTGGGAGGTCTCCACGCACGATTATTCCTGGAATTCCCGGGGATTGCGCGTGAAAAACCTCTGGCGACCGTGGCGCTTTCGCTTATTCTGGTAACGTTTCGCCTGCGAGAGGGGTCGCGAAGTCTCGGGAGAACGCTCATCATGACCCCGGTTTCCCAACGGCGCAGGGCCAGGCCAGGGGTCGAGACCTGCGAACCCAGGGCCCTTCTGGCGGTGGTGACGGACCCCTTCGGCGCCTGGCGGCCCCTGGCGGCCGAGGTCGCCAGGCCGGTCGCGCCCCCGACTTTCCCCGACGGCTGGCTCGTGGTCCACTCGACGGCCGACGACGGGCCGGGATCATTCCGCCAGGCGATTCGCGACGCCAACGCCCGCCCCGGCCTGGATACCGTCGCGTTCGACCTCGCCGCGAACGCCGGCGGTGGAACCCCAACACTTCGACCGCTCTCGGCGCTGCCCACGATCACCGACCCGATCGTCATCGACGCCAGAACCCTCGCCGGAACGCCCGGCGTCATCCTCGACGGAAGCCTCGCCGGAGTGGGAGCCGACGGACTGACCCTGGCGGGCGGTCGAAGCACCGTCGCGGGGTTGACGATCGTCCGGTTCGCCGGCTCCGGCGTCGTGATCGTCGGCCAGGGCGGCAACCAGGTGATCGCCAGCCTGATCGGCACCGACCTCGACGGCCATGCCGGCCTGGGCAATGGACAGGACGGGCTGAGCGTCCGAGGCGCATCGGACAACACGCTGGGAGGCTCGCGGCCAGGCCTGGGCAACGTCATCGCCGGCAACGGCCTGGTCGGCGTCCGGATCGCCGGCGCGGGGGCCTCGAACAACCTGGTCGCGGGCAACGCGATCGGCACCGATCCCTCGGGAACGACGCCACTGCCCAACCGCGCGGGGGGCGTCTTTCTCGACCAGGCCCCGGGCAATTCCCTGGGGGGAACCTCGCCGAGCGCGGGCAACCTGATCTCGGGCAACGGCGGATCGGGGGTGGTGGTCGCCGGCGCGGGGGCCTCGGGCTATCGGGTGCGAGGCAACCGGATCGGCACCGACG
>JBFWRA010000396.1:0-5133 GCA_050249155.1 Isosphaeraceae bacterium
GACCTCGTCGCCCTGACCGCCGCGCACCTCGAACGGGATTTCCATCATGACCGCAAGCCCGGAGTGACCAACCGCCATCTCACCACGTTCGCCCTGGTCGGCCCGGTCGACAGGCTCTCGATCCACGAAACGGCGCGGATCGAACCCTACACCGTCTTCGATACCACCGCCGGCCCGATCACGGTGGACGCGGGGGCCTGGGTGCAGCCGTTCACCCGGGTCGAGGGACCCAGTTACGTCGGCAGGGACACGCATCTCTTTCGCGCCAACGTCCGAGGGGGAACCACGATCGGTCCGGTCTGCCGAATCGGCGGCGAGGTCGAGGCGTCGATCGTCCACGGATACACGAACAAGTACCACGAGGGCTTCCTCGGCCACGCCTACGTGGGAGAGTGGGTGAACCTCGGCGCCATCACCTCCAACAGCGACCTCCGCAACGACTACGGCGAGGTCTCCGTGCCCCTGGGCGGCGACCCGGTGCCGACTGGCATGGCCAAGGTCGGCTGCTTCATCGGCGACCACACCCGGACGGGCCTGGGCAGCATGATGAACACCGGGACCGCCGTGGGGGTGATGTGCAACGTCCTGCCCGCGGGCCCCCTCCTGCCCAAACACGTCCCGTCGTTCACGGCGGTGCTCTACGGCAGGGTCGCCCCCGGATTCCCCCTCGAACAGATGTTCGCCACGGCGAGGACCGTCAAGGGAAGGCGCGACCAGGTCTTTCACGACGTCGAGGAACAGCTCTACCTGGATCTCTACGAGCAAACCCGCCTGGAACGGGAACGCGCCTGGCAACGCGCCCACGACCGCCGGTCCGACCATTGGCCGTTGGCCTCGTTCCGCCATTGAACCGGACCGGGCCGTTCGATCGCGGAGGAACCCCGTCGACGCGAACCCGAGGCGGTCCCGGCCGACCATCCCAGGGGAGAGCGGGAAACCGCCCAGGGCTCCGTTCCGCGCTCTTGGTTGGAACGCGACCCACCCGCTACAATCACGGCCATGAACGTCATCGTCGTGGTATGCAACGGCCTGCACCTTGGGTTTCTCGGGCCTTACGGTAACGAGTGGATCGAGACGCCGAACCTCGACCGGCTGGCGGCCGAAGGGATCGTCTTCGACCACCACTTTCCCGAGAATCTGACCACCATCCCCACCCGACGAAGCTGGTGGACCGGGCGCTACGGGTTTCACGACCCCGAGCGCGGCTGGACCCCCCTGCTTCCCGACGAGGCCATCCTCCCCGACGTTCTCTTCAAGCGAGGCGTTCGCACCGCCCTGATCTCCGACGTGCCGTTCCTTCGCGAGCCCGGCAACGGGTTCGGCAGAGGATTCGACGACGTGATCTGGGTTCGGGGCTCGGGTTACGATCCCCTCGTCCCGCCCGACGACCCGAGGGCCAGGGGCGTGCGGATCGAGGACGAGCCGGGATTACGCTTGCCCCCCGAGGACGACCCCGACCACGAACTCTGGAAGGGACGCTGGGAGCGGTACCTCCGCAACCGCGCCGCGCTGCGATTTCATGAGGACGCTTCCAGGACCGGGGTGGCCCGCACGGTCCTCGAGGCGGTGAACTGGCTGGAACGCCAAGGCGCCCAGCCCGATCCGTTCTTGCTCTGGCTGGATCTGTTCAGCCCCCACGGACCCTGGGATCCGCCCCCACCCTACCGCGACCAGTACGCCGCGGAGGAGCCTGACGAATTCGAGGCCGGCGAGGAAGGGGACCTCGTCGAGGACGACGACGAGGCCACGAACCTCGACGCCGTTCCGGTCCTGATCGACGTGCCCGCCGGGCCTGTCGGCGAGGTGCTTGACGAGTGGGAGCTGTTGCGTCTGAGACGCACCTACGCCGGCGTGGTCACCTTGACCGACCACTGGCTGGGCACGCTGTTCGAAGCGTTGAAGCGCCTGGGGCGGACCGAGGACACCCTGATCGTTTTCACCAGCGACCAGGGGGAACCCCTGGGCGAGCATGGCTTCGTTCGGCGCTATCGGCCCTGGCTCCACGACGAGTTGATCCACACGCCGCTGATCGTCAGGATGCCCCAGGGAAAGCACGGCGGAGGCCGGCACCAGGCGATCGTTCAATCCGTCGACCTGTTCCCGACGATCCTCTCGGCCCTGGGCCTTCCCGACGAGGAGGGCGTTCACGGCCACGACCTGCTCCCCCTGATCCGAGGGGAACGGACGAAGGTCCGGGACTACGCCTGCCTCGGCATGGACGCCGAGGAGTACGCGATCCGGACCCACCTCTGGCACTTCATCCTGCCAGTGGAGCGCGACTCGGACGATCCCCGGGCTCCCGAGTTGTATCGGAAGCCCGAGGACCGCTGGGAGCAGAACGACGTGGCCGAACTTTACCGGGACGTCGCCGACCATCTCGAACTAACGCTGAGGCGCTTTGTCGAGGCCGTCCGCGGAGACGCGATGGAGGACGTCCCGGCTCTGCGTGAGATCGCCCGGTTTCGGCAAGATTGACGGGGAGGGAACCGGCCGCCGGACCACCGCCTCCTGGGGAACGGCCGGAGGCGCGGGGGCGCGATCGTGGCCGTGTTGCCGATGGCAATCGCACGAGCAATGGGCCTCGGAACTCTCCGCGTTCCATGGCAACCGAGCCATCAACCGACCCATGAACGTCGGCCTGGGCTGAGTCGTCGGCCGATCCCACCAGTACGACGCCGGCGCGTCGGGAGTCGTCGACGCCAACGCCGGCTCTGGTCTCGGCTCGGGAGCGGGTCCGGGCTGAGGGATCGATCGCGGTTGGGGTTGGGGTTGAGGCTGGGGTCGCGGCCGCGTGGGCGCTTCGGCGAGGGCCAGGTCAGGCTGGTTCTGGGCCGCGTAGTACGCCACGGGAAAGAGTGAGTCGGGCGTCGAGGCGGCTCCCAGCGGAGAGACCTTGGCATACCGCGACGGGGTCGGGCGAGGGCCCCAGCCAGGCGCGAAATCCTCGGACTTCGCCGACACCTGAACGACTTCCGCCGAGGGAGGTCTGAGAGTCCGCCCGTCGTGATTCACGACGACCCGACCATTCGATTCGGACGACCGTCCGAACATCCTCGACAGCAAACCTCGGAGCCTCGGCATCGGTGTTCGCGGAGCGGGATCGCCCACCAACTCCGGCCGGACCGTCGCCGGCGCGTGAGCCACCGGCAACGTCTTCGAGGGGATCGGGGGAAGGCCAGGCGCGACCGCGACCCTGGCCGGCGGGACCTTGGAAGGGACCGTCGCGGGGATCGTCGGGGCGACCGATTTCGGCAAGGTCTTGGATGGCGCCGCGGCCACGGCCGCGGGGATCGTCTTCGACGCCGCCCTCGGGGGCAGGTACGTGACCAGAGGACCCTCCGGAGCCTTGCCAGGCGACGACTGAGGAGTCGGCGCGGGTTGGCCCTGGGGCGTCGACGCACCCGGGGGCAAGGTCCACGCGGGGGCCTGGGCCGAGGCTCCGCCCCCCGTTTCCGTCGAGGTCGTCGGTTCCTCCGTCGGCTCCGTGGGCTCCGCTGGCTCCGGCTTCTCCGGCATCTCCGGGGCGACGGGTTCCGTCGCAGGGGCGGGTTCCTCGACGGGAGTGGGCGCCTCGGGCTTCGGCGCCTGGGGAAGCTCGACCTCGATCGGCGCGGGTTCCGTCGCCGGGGCCTGGGGAGGCGGGGGGGTCGCGGAGGGCTCGGGCACCGGAGTGACGGGGGTCGTGGGAAGTCGGGGTGCCGAGGGCCTCGTGAGGGGCGCGGGGGTCGGCAAGTCGGGTGCTGGAACCGGCGGCGGCGCTCCGGTGGTCAATGGGCGTCGCGGCGCGGGAGCCTGGGCCATCCCCACTCTGGGCACGTCTGGTTCGTAGGCGGCCGCGCGTTCGGCGACGGTCGCGGGCTCGTCGTAAGTGACCGCCTGGGCCAGTTCCAGGAGGTCGGATTCGGTCGCCGCGGTGGGGACGACGTCGGGTTCCAATCGCGGCCGCTCCCGGGTGGGAAGCTTGGCCGCCGGGACCGCCCACTCGGGGGTCGTGGTGAGCGCCCTGGGCCGCCCGCGGAGATCGTCGTCGGACGACGTGACCGGCAAGGACCGGGGACGACCCTCGATCGGACCCGGAACGACGGCGATCCGGGGTCGACCACCCTCGGCCTCGCCCGTTTCGATCTGGAGGGCGACCGGTAGCACCGAGGTTTCTGGGGACCGTGGCGGCGGTTCGGACGGTCGACGGGTCGGCGAAGACGATTCGCCGCGATCACGTTCGGAGAGATACTTGTTCGCGCCAGCCCGCGCCGCTTCCGCCCAAAGATCCTCGGGCACCTGGGCGTCGACGGCGCTCCGGCCGAGCGAGGCGGTCGGCCGCTGAAACATCGGAAAATAACGAGCGACTCGCTCCGACACGACGGATCGATGATCGTCATGGACGAGTCGGGGAGCTTCCGCACCGGGGGGGGCGTCCTCCGTCGCCTCGGAAGACGAAGCCGCCCTTTGGGTAACGTCGTCACGAACGGCGACGCGTTCGCGAGCGGCGCTGGCTCGTGTCACCAGGCCGGTCGACTGAGCCTTACCTCCAGGCTCCGCGAGCCGAGGGTTCAAACCCGCGCAACCCGCCAGGCTCGCCACGAGCCCGACGGAACCGAACAGGATACCTCGATATCGTTCCATACGGCGACTCCCTTCGCCTCGGCGCAATCGGTGCCGTGCTTCTAGGGAGAGGAACGTCGGGTTCGCGTCACTTTCCCTCCCCCACAACCCATCTCATCGGCAAGATACGGTAGGGTGGACGTCGAATCCCGAAGCCTGGGGGTTATGGGCTGGCTAAAATCCTTGCAATCGACAAACTCGGCGCGATTGCCAGGGCCGTCCCGATCCGAACAATGAGAGGGGAACGGTCCGGGGTCGCGACGCGACGGAACGGAAGTGTGACTGGCACGCAGGACGTGTCCGGACGTATTTTCCAGGAAGAAGGGGTGGCGGCGGTCGGTCGTCTCGTTATCGTTTGAAGGATGAAAGGGTCGTGGCCATGACGCAGGTTGAGGCGGAGTCGGTCGGTCGATTTCTGGAAAGCCGACTGATGACGGAACTGGACGAGGAGGGACGCCGGGGCTTGCTCAACGCCTTGGAGTCGAAACAGGCTCCGCCGGGCACGATCCTGCTGGCCCAGGGCGAGGTGAA
>JBFWRA010000397.1:0-5132 GCA_050249155.1 Isosphaeraceae bacterium
CGTTCCTTTTCCCAGCCCCATCACCGCCTGGAACAGCAGCCAGACCGCCGCGAGTCGACCCGCGGCTTCAAAGGAAAGACCGGGTGCCTGGCTAAGCGCCGGTTGCGGGAGCGGAACGGGAGCCTGGTCGTCACCAAGAAGCCGATCCGGAGCCTCGGGCAGCAGTTCGGCGTGGAGCCGGAACCCCGCGGGGTCCAGGACCTTGTGAAGAGCGCCTGGCAAGGGAATCACCTGAGCCACCGCCAGCAGGATGAGCCCGAGAATCGCCAGGCTCGGCGCGCTGCGTAGCGCGGCGGGTCGGAATCCCCCGCCGGCGATCGCCGAGAGGGCCGCCGCGCCCACGATCGCCACGAGCAGAATCCACTCCGCCCAGGCGTCGACCGCGCCGAACATCCAGGGCCCCGCGCAGGCCGCGGCGATGATCAGCCCCTCGGCGAGCCTGGCGGCGGTGCGGGAAGTGACTCCGTCGTCAACGGGGGTCGAGGGCATGGGGAGTGAGTCCAGGACGACCTCGTCAGGTGGGATCGCTTGACGAGGATCGGTTCATGTGAGGCCGGGGATCGGTTCGGCGGTCCCCAGCATCGCGGAGATCTCGCGGGGGACGCCCGGTTGCGCGCGGAGCGCGGGCAGGTCGAACAAGACGTTCATCAGCGTCGACATCAGCATCGCGGGGGTGACTGGCTCGCTGGCGGGGGCGTCCCCCTGTCGAGTCGAACGGCCGATCACCTGTCCCATGCGGAGGCCGCCGCCGGCCAGCGCCAGGGTCGAGAGGGACGCCCAGTGGTCGCGCCCTCCTCGCTTGTTGAGCTTCGGCGTCCTGCCGAAGTCTCCCGTGATGACCAACAAGACTCGTTCACTCAACCCGCGCGCCTCCAGGTCGTCCAGGAAGGCGGAGACGGCGCGATCCAGGGGTGGTGAGAGCATGTTCATTCCCACTTCCATGCCCGGGTTGTTGCCGTCGGCGTGCATGTCCCAGCCCGCGTTCTGCACCGTCACGAACCCGCAACCAGCCTCCACCAAACGGCGGGCGGTCAGCAGCTGTCGGCCCAGGGTGCAGGGGCGGAACCGTTTGTGCCCGACGTTTTGCGCCGAGGTGTCGTAACGCGCGACGACGCGGGGATCTTCCCGGTTCAGGTCCAGGGCGTCACCGGCGTTGCGGAGGATCAGGTCCATGGCCTGACGTTCATAGCGGCCCATCGCCTCGGCGGGTCCGCGCTCGTCCAGGGCGCGTCGCGCGCCGTCCAGGGCCTCCAGAAGCGCCCGACGGTCTTCCAGGCGTCGCCGGGGAATGCTCAGTCGCATCAGGTCGAGTGAACCGCCGCCCGCGGCGGGGTCGAACGGGGCGTACGATCGGCCGAACGGGCCGGGGCCGCTGCCCTCCTGGACTCTGGCTTTTTCCTTGACGTACTGCCCGTCGACTTCCTCGGTGGTGATCAGTCCATAGGTGGGGAGGGCGGTGTCCGGGTCGGTCGGGCCTCGAAGTCGGGCGTAGACCGCGCCCATCCCCGCGCCCAGGGGGTTGCCGGCGGTCAGGACGTGTCGGATCGCCAGCGCGTGGTCGTTGATTCGGTGGTGGAACGATCGAACGATCGCCAGCTTCCCCGCGCGCGTGGCCAGGCCGGGGAACGTCCCGCCAAAGGTGACCCCGGGGATCGTCGTCGCGAGTTCCCCGGTCACGCCGCGGACCCCTTCCGGAGCGTCGAGTTTCGGGTCGAACGTCTCGATGTGGCTCGGTCCGCCGGCCAGGAACAGGAGCACGACGGCGCGGTCCTTGACGGTCGCGCGGAGGCCGGCGTCGGCGGCGAGTGCGCGGGCCTGGAGCATCGCGCCCAGGGAAAGGCCCCCGAGGCCCAGTGAGCCGATCCGCAAGAACTCCCGGCGGTGGAGTCCCGCCCGGGTGGGTTCGCCATCACGGAGAGAAAGATCGAGCATACCTGGCTCCCGCCGGGACGAGGCCCGGGTCGCTTCTGGACCCGAAACCATCCACGAGAGACAACTTATCGCAAAAACCGGCGGACGTCGATGCGCGACGGGAATCGGCGGATGGGAAGCGCTTGTTTCCGATCGCGAGTCGGCTTTCCCTTCCTTCGCGACGGTGTACTACCCTTGGGGTGGCGGACCGTCCGTCCACGACCGCGTCCGCGCCCCTCCAGCGCGACCGGCCGGGTCGGGGTGATCGCCGATTGGCCGAGGGTGGGGTTTCCAGGGAGCGAGGCGTGATCCGTCCGCGACGATCGGGGGTCTGGGAACGGGTCCGAGCGGGCTTTCGGGCCTGTTCGCCCTGGCGTCTCGTCCAACGGCTGCCAGGATTCTCCCTGGTCGAGCGAAGGCTCGCCGAGAACCCGAACGTTCAACGGGCCCGAGAGTGGTTTCAATCGAACGTCGGCCCGATCACCTGGGCACGCCTGGCCGCTTTGATCCGAGGACTTCCCAGGATGACCTGGGACGTCATTCTGGCGAACTCCTGGTTGAGCCTGACGTTGGTCGTCTCGGCCGCCACGATCCTGGCGATGGGGATCGTGATCATCATGCCGGGATACACCTCGCCCCTGAGCCGGCTCTACACGTCGAAGTTTGGTTATGGGTCGCTTCTTCGCAAGTTGCGCAAGCCGTTTCCGGTGACCGCGACGTATCCGAGGCGTCGGACGCTGAGCAGGACTTGCCTGGGCGAGGGCCTGGTCCGCAGCGAACCGCTGGTCGTCTCGATCGTTCCGATGGGGACGATTCTGAAGTCGCACGTGCGTGAGGGCGACTTCGTCAGGAAGGGTCAGCTACTGGCCGAGATCGACTCGACCAAGGCCGACATCAAGGCCGACGCCGCGCGCGCCGCGCTGGCCACGGCCAAGGCGGAACTCGAACGTGTCAGGATCGGCTCGGCCTACGTGCTGGAGAAGGAGCGGCCGGAGCGAGACCAGATCCGGCTCCAGGCGGTTCAGCGCGCCGCGGACCTTCAACGCCAAATGATCCGTATCAACCAGCGACTCGCCGCCAAGGGTTACGCCTCGCGAGAGGAACAGCTCAAGCAAGAGATCGACCTGGTCAAGCTCGAAGCCGAGATCAAGGAGGCTCTGTTCAACCTGCGGATGTCGGAAAAAGGGGTCTCGCAGAGCCTGGTCGTGGCCGAGTCGGCCGTGGCCGAGGCCGAACTGGCGCTGCGGCACCGGCTACATGAATTGAAAGAGTACAAGGTTTACGCGATCGCCGACGGCCGGATCGAGCGCTGTCTCGTTCACGAGGGGGAGTACAACCAGGATCCCGGCAAGCCGGGATTCCTGATCGCCGCCGGTTCCTGGTTCGAGGCGAATTTCGACCAGGGGGCCTTTCGACGGGTCAACGTGGAGGATCGCGCCGAGGTCCGGCTGGAGGCGTATCCCGAGCGCGTTCTTCCGGGCACGGTCACCTGGGTCAATCCGTTTGTGACGTACGAGCTGGGAGGCCCCGAGTCGACGCGGCCGATTCGGCCAATGGGCACGGGAGCCCCCGAGTGGCCCGCGACGTTCGCCGTGCGGATCCAGATCGAGAACGCGCCCGAGGCCAGACCCATCCCGGGGATGACCGGGTTCGCGATCATCGTGGCCAAGTCGGAGGTGCTCACCCTGCCGCGCGAGGCGGTCTCGGCGATCACAGGGGGCAAGGGGATCGTCTTCCTCGTCGATGGGGACGATTTCGTCCCGCAAGAAGTGACCCTTGGTCTGATCGACGGAGATTACATCGAAGTCCGCGACGGTCTCACCGAGCGCGACCAGGTGCTCCGAGACGGCCACCAGGTCCTGGAGAAAGGGGACAAGATCCGGATCCAGGCCGATCCCGACGAGGCGATCGTCGAGGACGACTCGGGCCCGAGGAAGGGTCCTCGCCTCACTGGAACCGCGACGCCCGCGCCCGTCCGAGCGGGGCCTGACGCCAAGGAGAACGACCATGCATTGCCTGGTGGCCAGGGGACTGGCGGTCCTGGGAGGATTGCTCCTGATCGTCGCGGTGCTCAAGCCCTGGATGTCGGTGCCCGACGACTTCCAGACGCGGGCGGACGGAACCCTGATCTGCACGTCGCTGGAACCCCGATCAGCGATCCCATTTCGCGTGACCTGCGCCTGCTTCGCCATCGTGATGGGATTCGGCCACGCCTGGCATCGTCGGACGAGTGATCGCAAGGCGATGCTCGCCTCGGCGACCTTGACGGTCCAGCTCTTCTTCCCCTGCATCGTGATGGCCTGGGAGCCGACGCTCTCGGCTCGCGCCAACTGGCTCCAGATTCAGCATGAGAATCTGACCTGGCTGGGGGGCGACCTCTGCACGAATCTGGAGTACAGCCGAAAGTCCTGGAAGGACGGCGTCTACCTGGTGGACACTCCCCGGCAAATCAACGTCGTTCGGATGCCGTCGTCGGGCCTGGGAGCCTTTCAGTTCGGCCGCGCGATCGTCTGGTTCGAGACCCTGGGCTACTCGAATCGGTTCTGCCAGTTCGTGAACCGGGGATGGATCGCGGCGGTCGCGGGCATGACGTTCTTGATCCTGGGCGAATGCCTTCCCGGCGGTGGACTGGATCGTCGCCGGTTCGTCAGGTCGTTGATCGCGATGGTGGCGACGTTCGGAGTCGGCGTGGGGCTGGTCTCGGGCCCGGTGATTCGAGCGGCCAGGGAACTGGAACGCGCCCGCGACGCGTCGGCCAGGGGACTGTTCCGCAAGGCGGAGATCCACCTGGGCAGGGCGATCGAAGACCTTCCGTCCCTCCGTGAGGACACCTTCCACATCGCCCAGTCGGGATTGATCGACTATCGCCTGGGTCGCACCGACACCCTGATGGGCCGGCTCTTCGCCGCGAACCTGATGGAACGTCAGGGACGCTACACCCAGGCCATCACGGAGTACCTCCGCCTGGTCGACGACTCGCCGAGGGAGTCGGCGCTACGTCGCGAGGCGTTGCGGGCGGTGCTTCGGTTCGGAACGCACGCGCTCAACGGCGGCCGGTTCGACCGCGCCCGTGAATGGCTCGAACGCGTGATCGAGGAGGAACCGTGCAACCTGAAGGCGAATTACGCCCTTCAGCTCGCCTACCTCCGCACCGGTCGGCGCGCCGACGTCGAGCGTATGGTCCGTCGAATCGAACTGGAATACGCCTACTTCCAGATGCC
>JBFWRA010000398.1:0-5129 GCA_050249155.1 Isosphaeraceae bacterium
CATCCGGGAGAGACTGGATTGCTATCGGCGGCGGGTCGGCATCTCGCGGGACTTGTTCAGGGATTGCGATACGTGGAAGGGTCATACGATCGACACGTCCTGTCCGAGAACCTGACCCGGGAAGACCCAACCTTCGGGTACGGCGGTCGGGCGCGCCCGCTCTCTGGACCGGGGCTGGGCGTGAACGTCGACCCCGGGGCCCTCGATCGGTTGACCCGTGAACGGAAGACGATCCGTTATGATTGAGCCGCGCGCCGAGATCCAGCGGGCCTCCGACGGTTACCCGCAGCACGTTCTAGTCTGGCCGACCGCGGGCGCTCCCCGGGGCCGGGTGGTGGTTCTGCACGGCGTGCAAAGTCACGGCGGCTGGTACCACCGGCTGGGCCGCTCGCTGGCGGAGGCTGGCTACGAGGCCCAGTTTCCCGATCGCCGCGGGTCGGGCGCGAACGAGCGTGACCGCGGTCACGCCCCCTCGGCCCGAAGGCTGATCGACGACGTCGCCGAGCGGCTTCGAACCCTCCGCGACGTGGACCCCGACACGCCGCTGACGGTCGCCGGGATTAGCTGGGGGGGCAAACTCGCGGTCCTCGCCGCGGCGGGTCACCCGGACCTGGTGGATGGACTCGCCTTGATCTGTCCAGGGCTTCATCCCAGGGTCGGCGTCTCGCGTCGCGAGCGCCTGCGGATCACCCTGGCGTTTCTCACGAACCGTCGCAAGACGTTTCCGATTCCCCTGAACGACCCGGCCCTTTTCACCGGCAGCCCGGAGGGTCAGCGGTTCATCGCCGAGGACCCGCTGGGGCTGCGCCTGGGCACCGCCGGACTGCTCGGGACCAGCATGTTCATTGACCTGCGCCTTCGAAGGGCCCCTTCGAAGGTGACCCGGCCCGTGCTGTTGATGCTCGCGGGTCGCGACCGGATCGTCGATAACGCGAAAACGCTCGCGTACGTCCAACGCCTGGCCAGCCCGAGGAACGAGTTGATCGAATACCCCGAGGGGCACCACACGCTCGAATTCGAGCCGGACCCCGCGCGCTACGCCAACGACCTTGTCGAGTGGCTGGGCCGAACCCCGCGCGCGAACGCCTGAGCCAGCCCCGGTGTCGAGATTCTGGATCCGATCAGAGGCAAGGGGGAGGGGCTTCCATGAACGACCCGAACCGTCGCGAGGAGCGCCAGGAAAAGCGCCTGGTGAAACGGCTCGGCGGCAAACTGCGCCGGCGCGTCCTCAAGCGAAACCTGGAAGAGAACCCCGAGGACGCCCCGGATGACGTGGTCGATTTCGGTCGTCTGAGCTCGACCCCCTGGAACGGCCGGGATCGGACGGGTCGTTCCTCGAGCACCGATCGGGAACGAGGCGACTGAACCAGGTTAGCGCTCGTGGCTCATCTCGGTCTTCCTGGCCTTGAGCGCCGAGGCGATCAGGCGTTCGGTGGTTTCGTCGGAGAACCCCTCGACCACCACGACGTCCTGGCCGGCCCGTTGGACCACGTGCGCCGCGTCCTTGGCCTTTTCGTCGAGCTTGGTGGCCTGGAATCGGACGTATCCCTCCTGGAACTCCTTGGCGTCCTTTTCGGTATCCCAGGTGCTGAACCAGACCAGGCCGAGGCGTCCCCCGGGGCCCTCGAAGACGGCGAAGCGGTCGCCGTCCCAGCCGGCGGCGGCGGTTTTCCCCCCGTGGCGACGGAGCAGCACGGCGGTCTGCATCTCGCCGACCACGTTGCGCCCGACTTCCTTCCATCCTTCGCCGGGGTCGAGCGTTCCAAGGTTCACGAAGGTCGGCGGGTCGGGCTGGGCGCTGTATTTCTCGGGATGGAGGATCTGCTCGGTCGAGAGCGGCGGGCGCTTGTAGGCGGCGCTGAGGGCGTCCCATCCGCCGTCGTTGGTGAGCCGGGCGCAGAAGACCATGCCGCGAAGGTACGGGAAGATCATCGACTCCGACAGGATCGCGGGCGCTTCGCGGAGGCTCCGCCCGCTGGTCATGGGCAGCAAGGGGGTCAGGATCGAGAAGATTCGGTCGAGATTCGCCGCGGGTATGTCGCGGACGACCGATCCGTCCCAGTCCTCCATCTGCGCGCCGATCATCGTGAGGGTGGCCTCGCCTTCGATCAGGGCCGAGAGCGCGAGGTCGCGGTCGTCGTCGTCCTTGATGGCTTTTTGCATCGCCTCGATATCGTAGTTCTGGTCGGCCAGGGCGTGGGTCAATTCGTGGGCGATGACCGTCTTGTTCTCGTCCTTGTCGAAGCCACCGGTCTTTCCGAGGAGTCGCTCCAGAAGGCCCGGCTTCTTCCGGGCGACGGCCTCGGGCTCCTTGATCAGGTGCATCGTTTTGGTCTTGGGATCGTAAAAGGCCGCGATCTCCTCCGAGTAGATCTTGATCATGACCTCCTTGAGGTCGATCTCGGCGGGGAGCAGGCCGAGGGCTTTCATGCCCAGTTCGTCGGCCCGGAATTCCTCGGGGGTGATCTCCTCCTCGATCTCCTTGAGCAGGACGTCTTTGAGCGCCTCCCTGGCGGTGACGTCCCCCTTGACCTCGGACGTGAACGGGATCTTGCGCATCACGGGCAAGAGTTTCTCAAACGCCTTCTTGTAGCGAAGGACGGCCTCCGTGGTTTCGCCCTTGTCCGCGAGCTCGTCCCCCTCTGCCAGGAGCTTTCGCCCGGCGTTCAGGGCCTCCCTGGATTCGTCGGCGCGCAAGGGACTGGGAGCCAGGAAGACCGCCAGGCCCGCGAGAACCAGGCTCACGCGGTGGGACGCCGCGACGAATCGGATCGCCAAAACTCTCAGACGCGACATCGAGCGACGACTCCTTCAGGGCGGGGAACCAGTGAGACGCTCAACGAACCGAGGAGACGGCCGCGCCTGGGGCGGAAGCGCCCCCCGGCGTGTACGACAGCAAAAGCTTCGCCGCCCAGATCCGGACCTCGTTGGCGTCCCTTGGACCTCCACGGGTATTCATGGTTTGATGGATCTTGTGCGAGAGGAAGTCGAGGATGACGGTTTCCGGCAGGCCGCAGGACCTCATGAATTCGACCTCGTCGCGACGGGAGAGTCGGACCGAGAGCATTCTCCGGCCGCGGTGGAAGAGTTCCTCCGCCTCCTTGGGGGCGGTCCTGCCGAATTGCTGGCAAAGTCGTTCGATCTCCGGGCCGGCCTGGCCTTTGAAGTGTTCCAGAACGTCCTTGAGTTCCTTTCGAAACGGGGAACGCGCGGCGTGGACTTGATCCAGCGCCTCGGCCAGGAGCATTTGCTGGGCTTTGGGCTTCATTTCGGCCAGTTCGGCTTGCTCGGCCTGGTTCGCGTTCGCTTCGCGTTTGATGTCGGCCAGGATTTCCTCGCGGCTGGCCTCCTCGCCGATGGGACCGGCCGGCTCCTCGTTCTTCGCGGGAGTCGGCTCATTATTGGCGGGAATGACCGCGGGAGCGGTGACCGAGCTGATCGGGCCGAGGTCCGCGATCGCCACGGGGGGGACTGGGCCTGGAAGCGGCGAAAGACCGTCGTTGGGCGTGATGTCAAAGGGGGATAGGAGGATCGGTGGGGGCGTGGGACTCGGAGGAGCCTTCGCCTCCACCCGTTCGGGCATCGGGGCCTTGGCGGCGGGCGGTTCGGTCGAGGCGTCCGCGGTCGTCGTTTTGGGGTCCGACGGTTCGGGCGTTGGCTTCGGGTCGATCCTTGGGGAACCCGTCCTGGGGGCGACGGAGGCGGCCTTCGCCTGATCCATCACCCGATTGGCTTTCCCTCGCTGATAATACGTCACGCCGAGCGCGACGATCAGGATCAGCAGGGGGGGCGTCAGCCTGCCGAGCGTCCCTCGCTGGCGATATTGCACCACGACCAGGGGCGGTGGCGTCGGGGTCGCCTCGGCTTTCGTTTCCGTTTCGGGGGTCTGAGGATCGCCGTCCGGCATCGCGAAATCCAGGTCTTCGATCATGGGGCACTCCGCGAGTCGGTTGCCATCAGGGGTCGCCACCGTCGAGCGGCGAGAGCCAGGCTCAGCCGGTGGCGGTTCCGCCGGAACCCGCTCCCGGGACGGTCTGTCGGTGGGGGTCCAGCAGACGATTCAGTTCCTCCATGGTGGGGAACCCGCCCGAATCCTTCAAGACCTCAACGGAGGCGGGTGGTCCCAACGCCACCAGGACGTCCTCGGGCGATCGGCCCACGAGGGCCTCGGCGACTTCCCGGACGGTTCGCCCTTCCCGGTAGGCGGTCTTCGCGATCGCCGCCGCGTTATCGTAACCGATCCGGGGGGCGAGCACCGTGGCGAGGGCGAGGCTTCCCTCGATCGATTCGCGGCAACGGGCCTCGTCGGCCTCCAGGCGCGCGACGCCCGCCCCGGTCCGGCCGTCGAGAAACTCGCGCGCATCCACGCATTTTCGGGCGAGATGTCCCGCCGCGCCGGCGAGGAGCTCGATGGACTGAAGGAGGTTGTACGCGATCACCGGCACCGCCACGTTCAGCTCGAAGTTCGAGCCCGACGCGTTGGCCCAGGCGATCGTCGCGTCGTTGCCGACGACCTGCGCCGCGGCCATCATGACCGCCTCGGGGATCACCGGGTTCACCTTGCCCGGCATGATCGAGCTGCCAGGCTGCAATTCGGGCAATCGGACTTCCGCGAACCCGGCGCGGGGGCCGCTGGCGAGCCATCGGAGATTGTTCGCGACGTTCGAGAGGCTGACGGCCACGGTTCGCAACGCCCCCGAGGTCTCGACGGCGGCGTCACGGTTGGCCAGGGCTTCGAACGGGTTGGAGGCCGTCCGGAACGCCAGGCCGGTCGCCTCGCCCAGGGCCCTGGCCATCCTCGCGCCAAAGTCGGCGGGGGTGTTGATGCCGGTTCCGATCGCCGTGCCCCCGATCGGCAGTTCGGCCAGCGCGGGCGCGACCTGTCGAACGCGTCGAACGCTCTGAGCCACCTGGGCGGCGTACCCGGAGATCTCCTGCCCAAGCCGGATTGGCACCGCGTCTTGAAGGTGCGTCCGGCCGATCTTGACCACGGAATCGAACGCCCTGGCCCGTTCTTCGAGCAGGTCCTGAAGGTCGAGCAACGCGGGGATGAGGGCTCGTTCCAACCGTTCCAGAGCGGCGACGTGGGTCGCGGTCGGGATCACGTCGTTGGACGACTGACCGAGGTT